>CAYZHI010000177.1:0-7394 GCA_964477335.1 uncultured Caldilineaceae bacterium
GTATAGACTCAGTGGATCTAATTTTTGGTAGCAGAGGCATCCCTATGCCTCTGCGGGTGGGTATAGGGATACCCGCCTACGGCAAATTTGGATCCACTGAGACTATAAGCTTTTTTTAAAGATTGTTGGGTAGAATAAGCTCGCAGCAAATCTTCAACCCACCACAGAGGTTAGCTCTAATGAAGAGCTTCTTTCTAAAATTGACCACTTTCGGCATTATCCTGCTCCTGCTGCAGGTAGCTGTCTCGGCCATGGCCCCGCCCGAGCTGCCTGAAGAAATCCTGAAGCTGGATCAGCAGCTGCAAAGTGGAATTGATATTGTCTATTTTGGCGATAGCACTTTGATTTATCCCGAGGGGGAGCCGTCGATCCCGGAAATGTTGCGTGAGCTGCGCCCCCAGCTAAAGATTGGCGACGTGGCCCACCCGGCCTATCAACTGGATTTGTACGAACGCTACGTGAATTATTTGATCGAACACAAGGCTCAGGTTAAGGCAGTCATCATCCCGATCAATATGCGCTCATTTTCGGTGGAGTGGGATATGCGCCCGACCTACCAATTTGAGCGCGAGAAGATCATCCTGACCTATGGCCCGCGGCTGTCCAGCCTATTTTACCGGCTGTTTGATACGTTCGGACTGTTCGACTCGCCGATCAGCCAGGACGAATTTCTTGAGGCGACCGTTTTCAACGGCGACCAACCGGTGGGCGAGGTGGCTGAATTCGAGAAGTTAATCGGGACTGAGGCGGAAGGCATCCAGCCGGATGAAGACGGCTTTGCCTATTATGCCGAACTCCCGTCTTCGGATGACATCGAAGCCCTGAAAGCCACGCTGGTTTATTACTATATGTACAGTTTAGACCAGCAGCACCGCAAAATTCAATCATTGAAAACAACAAGCCGGCTGCTGACCGAAAATGGGATCAAACCGATCTTCTACATTACACCCATCAATTACGAACTCGGCGAAAGTCACCTGGGCGAGTTGTTCCACGAACGTGTGGCGGCGAATACGGCCGTGGTTGAGCAAGTGCTGCGACGAAAAGATGTTGATGTTTTGAATCTGATCTTTGACCTGGAGGCGTACAATTTTGTCGATACGGAGCATCTGACGGAAAATGGCAAAAGTTATGTGGCGGCAGCCCTGGCGGCGGCCATCGAGCCGTCCCGACCTGAACGGCTAACCTCGCCCCCCTTCGACGATGCGCCCACGCCCTACATCGGGGCAATCGGGCAACCCTGGGACCAGCCGGTCTCGGCCACGCCAACGCCGACGGCAACCGCGCCGCGCCTTGCGCCAACGGTCGCTGCCCCAACACCGACGACGCCTATCCCAACAGCAACACCAACAGCGACGGCGACGGCAACGCCAACAGCAACGGCTACCTCCACCCCAACGGCAACACCCACGGCAACAGCTTCCCGCCCCGCGCCGACTGTCGCTACCGAGACGCTGAACACGCCAGCGCCGCAGCCAACATCAACCGCAACGGCAACATCAACCCCAACGGCAACGCCGACCGCGACTGCGACCCCGACCGCAACGCCAACGTTAACGCCAACGACAACCTCGACCCCAATTCCAACCGCCACGCCGACCGCAACTTCCACTGCAACTTCGACGTCGACGCCAACTCCAACGGCAACGCGGCCATCACTGGCGGCGCAACAGGCCGGGCAGCTTGTTTCGGCTGAATACTGGAACACCTTTGAGCCGATTGGCAATTATGTCATCGATTTGTACCGGCTGCGTTACAAAACGGTCGACCGCAACGAACAGGTGACCGAAGTTGAAGCGAATCTCTATGTGCCCCAGGTTGACGAGCCAACCAACTTCCCTGTTTATATTTACGCTCCCGGCACAACCGGCCTGAGCGATATGTGCGCGCCGCTGAATGAGGTGGCCAGCGGAAAAAATTGGGGGGCTTACCACAGTTATATGCTCGAATATACCGCCCAGGGCTTGATCGGCGTGTTGCCCAACTACCAGGGTTTTGACGATGCCGAGCTGGAGCATCCCTACTTTATCGCCGAGTTTCAGTCACGGTCTTTACTGGACGCGGCCGGGGCGTCCTACAACTTTTTTAACGAGTCGCCGCGAGAGGCGGCCCGCCCGCTAGAGGCCGTGTTTATGGCCGGCTATTCCAGCGGGGGCCATGCCATTTTTGCGGCCAAGGATTTAGCGGCCAGCTATGCCCCGGAGGTGCCATTCAGCGGGGTGATCGGCCACGGCCCAACCACCAACCTCATCACGCTGTTCAAGGAAGCGCCCGTCTTTAGCCCTTACATTGTGCAGGCCTACCGCAACTTCTACGGCCGCCAAACCATCGATCCGGCCGATGTTTTCCAGGAGCGCTGGCTAGCCAGATTTGAAGCCGATGTGATGAGCCGCTGTGTCGATGGTCTGTTTAGCTATTACAGTTCCAACGCCCGGGAGATGTATCGCCCGGAATTTCGGGAGGCGCTCTACACCGACCGCTTGCCGGCGCTGGTTCCGGCTTTTGAGGCCGTGCTCGGGGAGAACGCCGCCGGTTTGGCCCCAGACGGGGTAGATATTCCGGTACTTATCCTCCAGGGCACGGCTGACCAGATTGTAACGCCGCCCAGCCAGCGGCAGTACGCGCTTGACCTGTGCCGGCTGGGCAATCACGTGACTTATCTGAGTTACCCGGCAGTTGATCACCCCAACATCCGGCGGGCCAGTTTCTGGGACACCCTCAACTGGATCGAAAGCACCGCCGCCGGCGAACTGCCGGAGTCGAGCTGCGCCAGCCTCACCAGCCCATAGAGACTACTCCTATGTTATTCAACTCCATCGAATTTCTGATCTTCTTCCCGATTGTAGTGGCGCTCTATTTTGCCTGCCCTTATCGCTTCCGCTGGATATTGTTGTTGGCCGCCAGCTACTATTTCTACGCCGCCTGGAAACTGGAATATATCGTCCTCATTATGGCCTCCACTCTGATCAGTTACGGGCTGGCCATGCTCATGGTCAAGCCGGCCTATCAAACCAAACGGACCGGTCTGCTGGTTATCGGCCTGGGCGCAAATCTGGCTATTTTGTTTGCCTTTAAATATTTCAACTTTGTCAACGAATCGCTCCAGACCATCTTTAACCAATTCAACCTGGTCTACAACGTGCCGATGTTCCAGGTGTTGCTGCCGGTTGGTATATCGTTTTACACCTTTCAAACCCTCGGCTACCTCATCGATGTCTATCGCGGCCAGATAGAACCGGAACGGCACATGGGGCGATTTGCCCTGTTTGTGGCCTTTTTCCCGCAACTGGTCGCCGGCCCCATTGAACGGGCGGCCAACCTGCTGCCACAATTCTATAAGAAATTTTACTTTGACGAAGGGCGGGTCAGTAGCGGTCTACGGCTGATGCTGTGGGGTATGTTTCAAAAGGTGGTCATCGCCGACCGGCTGGGCCTGTACGTGAATGCGGTCTACAACGAGCCGGCGGCCTGGTCAGGCTGGCCGGTTCTGATGGCCACCTTCTTCTTCGCCTTCCAGATTTACTGCGACTTTGCCGGCTACTCCAGTATTGCTATTGGCGCGGCCCGGATCATGGGTTTTGACCTGATGGAAAATTTCAGAAGGCCCTACTTGGCCCAATCGCCGGCGGAGTTTTGGCGGCGCTGGCATATTTCGCTGTCTACCTGGTTCAGGGATTATTTTTACATTCCACTGGGGGGCAGCCGGGTGGCGGTGCCGCGCTGGTATTTGAACCTGATGATCACCTTTCTGGTCAGCGGGTTGTGGCACGGGGCGGCCTGGACCTTTGTGGTCTGGGGCGGGCTGCATGGCCTTTACGTGGTGGCGGAGGCGGCCAGCAAGCAGGCCAGGGGTAAACTGGTCAGCCGGCTGAGGCTCGACCGGCGGCCGGCCCTGCTGGCAGTATTGAGCGGGTTGATCACTTTCATTCTCGTCGATCTGGCCTGGATCTTTTTCAGAGCCAACTCCATCGCCGATGCCTTTTTACTGCTAACTAATCTGACGCCCCTGACCAACCTGGCCGACCTCAATGCGCCCTGGGCCACAGTAGTCGATAATCCGGCGCAGGAGATGGCGCTGTCGCTAATTTTAATACTTCTCTTGCTGGTAGTGCATTGGGTTCAGGAGCGGCCCTGGCCAACCACCTTCGTCTGGCCGCGACCGCTCTGGTTTCGCTGGGCGGCTTACCTGGGCCTGGCCCTGGCCATTATGAACCTCGGTATCACCGATGAGGTTCCCTTCATCTACTTCCAGTTCTAACCATCTAAACTCATATTCAGCACAAGGGCTACAATGTAGGGACGCAAGGCCTCGCGCCTCTACCATATACTTATACTTAACATAAGCGATTATCTATTCAAGTTTGCTGGTGAAAAACGTTGCGCATTGCGACTGGGGCAGCTGGCCAGCCATGATATTGCGCATCCAGTTGACCGAGTCGACAAAACTGGCCTGCCGGGTTTGGAAGTGGGTTGTATCCGGGTAAAGCTTGTAGCTTACGTTTTTACCCAAGTTGCACAAACGGGCTACAAAATGGTCGTGGGTAGCCGGGGTAACAACGATATCGGCCTCGCCGTGAAATAAAACCACCGGCACATTCGCGTCGAAATAGTTGCCAACATAATTGCGATCAAGCGCCTGTTTAAAGGCCGGGAATGTCTCGGCCAGCCGGTCGAAGTACAGCGCCTCAAAAAATTCCGGCCGGAAGAGCAGTTTCGGGTCTACGGGATAATAGTCATAAGCTTCATCCACACATTTGGTTGCGGCATCGGCGTAAAAAGTGGGCAGCCAATCAGGTAAGAACACATCCTCAGGCTTGATAACCTCGCTGCCATAATAATTGAGATAAGCATAGACAATATACGGCGCCAGCTGCGACCGTTCGCGCAGCAGGGCCTCGACGTTGAGGGCGGTGGCGTGACCGATTACTCCTTTGATGGGCAACTCCGGCGCATAGCCGGGCGCGGCATCAAGGGCTGCAAAAGCGCCGTGGCCGCCCTGGGAGTAACCGCCCAAGAAAACGGCCTGGGCCGGCCGGGCGGCAACGCCGGGGAGGAGATTCTGGTTGAATAACTCGTAGGCGGCGCGGGTGGCATCCAGCATCGTCGAGGCTTCAAGGTCGGCGATAAAATAGTTGTGTTTGCGGGTTTGATCGTCGTAACCCTGCCAATGGGGCAAGAGGGTGATGAAGCCCTGGGCTGCGTAGGAGATCAGGTGGGTCTGATATTGACCCCAGTTGCGGCCGCGGCTGGCCTCAAGCAGCGGCGCGCACAGGTTGTCGAGACCGGTGGTGCCTGCGCCGTAGACAAAGAGGGGAAACTCGGCCGGCCCGTCTACCCTGGGCACAAATATCTCGGCCCGGACCGAGACCCAGTGCCCCAGTTCATTTTTACTCTTGAAGCGCACCTTGAAGCGATCAACCGCAAATTGCGCCGGGATCTGGTTGTTGCTGGGATAAAAACTGGCCTGCAATTGGTTGATCTGGTCAACGGTGAGGGTCTCTGCAAAGACCACCTCCTTTACCAACGCGTCAACGGCATGCTCGGTCAAGGCGGCAGGTACGGGCGGCGGCTCAATAGCGATGATAGCGGGAGGAATGGGGGTGAAGGTCGGCTTGATCAGAACCACGGGTGGAACAGGCGTTGGCTCGAACCCGGGCGGGGGCTGCACCACCGCGTTTGTGATCACGTCAGTAAAGGCAGGGATATTGGTTGGTTGGAGCGGGACTAACTCAAGCAGCGGCGTGGGTTCAGGAGTGGCGTACCGCGACATGTTTTCCGGCATTCTTATAGTACAGGCTAAACTGACCAGTATAATCAGTAGTAATGCGCTATGAATTTGTCGGCGAACTCTCATGAAGCTATTTCTTCAAGGCTATCGGTTGGCAACAATCTGTATATTATGCCACGGAAATTGATTTGTCAAAATAGCCCCTGTCCGCATTGGTTGACTTCCCGAACTAGATTTCTGGACATTCAGACCACTTTTGTTTAGAATGGAAGCATGAACTGGCCACTGGCGCCTTATGTCCTACCCTTATTTATAGCCGCCGTTACTTCCCTGGCTTTGGCCTTCCACGCCTGGCGCCGGCGAACTATTCCGGGGGCGATGGCCTTCATCGGTCTAACCCTGGCCGTGGCCATTTGGTCGCTGGGCTACATTCTGGAGATCATCAGTCCCGAATTAAGTCAAAAAATATTTTGGGCTAAGGTAGAGTACCTGGGCATCGTCACCGTGCCGCTGGCCTGGTTGACCTTTGCGTTGGCCTATACCGGCCGCGAACATTGGTTGACCCGCCGCAACCTGGCGCTATTGGCCGTGATCCCGGCGATCACTCTGTTACTCGTCTGGACCAACCAAGCCCACGGCCTGGTGTGGGCTGAGGTGGGGCTGGCCAGCAGCGGTCCATTTCCGAGCCTGGCTGTGAGCTACGGGCCCTGGTTCTGGCTTCACCTGGCCTATTCTTACGTGCTGCTGTTATGGGGCACGCTGCTGCTGCTGCGGATGGTCTTTAACTTTCCAGACCTATACCGCTGGCAGGCAGTCATCCTGGTATTCGGCTGTCTGGCCCCGTGGCTGGGCAATTTGATCTACATTTTTGAGTTGAGCCCGGTCCCTAACCTGGATTTGACGCCCCTGGTCTTCAGTGTGACCGGTCTGGCCCTGAGCTGGAGCCTGTTTCATCTGCGCTTTTTTGATGTAGTGCCGATTGCCCGGCGAACCGTGGTTGACAGTATGCGTGAAGCAGTGCTGGTGCTTGACGCCCAGAACCGGCTGGTCGATCTCAATCCGGCCGCCCAGCGTATCATCGGCGTCGAGGCTAACCGGGCTATCGGCCGGAGCAGCACCCAGGTTATGGCCAGTTGGGCTGAACTGTTGGCCCAATACCGCACCCATACCGAGGGGCATGTGGAATTGGTCAGAGAAATCAATGGTAAAACCCATAACTTTGAGATGCGCCTGTCACCGGTATACGATCATCGCCAGCGGCTGACCGGTCGCTTGATCGTGCTGAGGGATATCACCGCTCAAAAGCAGGTTGAACATGCTCTCCGCCAGAGTGAGGAACGTTTTCGCCAGGTCGTCTCTTCAATCAGTGATCATGTCTATATGACCGAATTCAGGCCGGATGGCCGGCAGATAAACCACTATATTTCACCCAATGTGGCCGAGTTAACCGGCTATCCCCACCAACAATTTCTGGAAGATTGGAATTTTTGGCCGTCAACGGTTATCCACCCCGAGGATCGAGCCGCCGCGGCGGCCCAGGCGGGCCGCTTTGCGGCCGGCCAGGACAGCGAGATCGAGTACCGGCTCATCCGGGCCGACGGCCAGATTATCTGGGTGCGTGACAGCGGCCGGGTCAAGCCAGATCCGGCCAGCCGGAGTCTGCTGG
>CAYZHI010000178.1:0-7373 GCA_964477335.1 uncultured Caldilineaceae bacterium
AGCCCGTACTGATGCCCACCACAATTGAGGTCATCAACACGATAGCAGTTTCAGTGGGTTGAAAGCGATCGGTAAGTTTTTGGGTAAGTCTGGTTAATTTACCCAGGGTGTCTGCTGCCGTGATCGAAGTTCTCCGTAGGCTCATCTTGTCTTTCAGTTTTTGTCAGCCAGGTTTAAGCGAAACCCATGTCCTCTCACGGTTTCAACATACTTGGTCTCGGGATCGATTTCGGCAATTCGCTCGCGCAAGCGCCGGGCGAGGGCGTCAATGGCCTGCTCAGAGATACCTTCGGCCTCTTCATCTGGCCAGACCGACTGCACCACTCGATCGCGCGATACAACATTACCGGCATTTTCATAGAGAAGTTCAAGCAGGGTGTATTGAGCCAGGGAGAGAGGGGGATCGATCTCAACCCCGGTCACCCAGACCCGTTTGGCGGCCAGGTCCATTCTAATCGAGGGTTGCCTGGTCAAATCAAGAATTACCGGCGCGGTGGCCTCATCCTCAATAAAGGTCAGTTTAGCGCACAGGGCAATACCAATCTGGTCGCCGTTCCGCATCAGCCGGGGCTCTTGGGCCACCGGTTCGCCGTTGAGGAAGGTGCCATTTTTGCTGTTTAGATCACGAATGGTATATCCTTCCAGGGTGCGGGCTATTTCGGCATGCTGTCGCGATACCTGGCGGTCGTTGATCTGAACGTCGCTGTCGTCCTCACGGCCAATCACGATCTTGGCTTCAACCAGAGGCCATTGAGTTTTGGGACTGTTGCCTTCTTGAACCAATAATATGGCAACTTCTTGGTTAGCCATTGCAAGCGCCTCCTGCAACCATAGGACTTTTTTCTTTTGACAGAAAAGGTTTGTTCGATTAAGCTATCTTCAGGGCAAGGGTTCTTCGGGCCAGTCAAGAGCCCTACACTGTCCTTTCTGAGCGTTCAGCCGCAGCCAGCTTGCCTATGCCGACTCCTGACTGACTCAACTCGAATTGAACGCTTGGGCTCAGGGTGGAGAAGATGAACTATGTCAGATATTCTAAAGCCTGACACCATAGTCTGGACTCGATATCGGATCGTAGACCTGGTGGGCCAGGGTGGTATGGGCGCCATCTACCGGGCCGAAGACCTGCGACTGGAGGGTCGGCAGTGCGCCATTAAGGAAGTTATCCCTACCCCCGGCGCGTCCAAAGAGTATCTGGAGCAAACACAGACGTCATTCCACCGCGAAGCCAGCATTCTGGCTCGGCTTGACCACGCTAACTTACCCAAAGTTTCAGACTTCTTCTTTTTCAACGGTCGCGACTATCTGGTGATGGATTTTGTTCCCGGCCAGGACCTGCGCGAGATCATCGAGCATGCCCGGCACAAAAACAGCTTCATCCCTGAGAAGCAAGTGCTCACCTGGGCCAAACAGCTCCTCGATGCCCTGGAGTATCTCCACCAGCAGGAACCGCCCGTTCTCCACCGCGATATCAAGCCTTCTAATATTAAAGTTACCCCCAGCGGGATGATCAAACTGGTTGACTTTGGCCTGGTCAAACTATTACAACCTGATGATAATAGAACTGTAACAGTTTTGCAAGGCCGGGCCACCATCCAATATGCCCCCCTGGAGCAGATTGGCGGCGACGTGGGTCACACCGATCCCCGCTCTGATATCTACTCCCTGGGGGCAACCCTCTATCATTTGCTCACCAACGAACCGCCACCCGACGCAAAAACCCGTTATTTAAACTCCAACCGCCAGCTCCCCCTGTCTATTCGAAATATCAACCCGAGTGTATCTCCCCAAACAGAGCAGGCGGTGCTACACGCTATGGGGTTACATCCAGAGGAAAGGCCACCCGATATTGAACAGTTTCGGCGGGAATTGCTAAAAGGAGCCCCTATTGTGGTGAACGGTCGTTCGGCCGGAGGCTGGAGTTTTGCGGTCTGGCGAAATCGGGTCCTGCTGGCTTTGGTCGCCGCCCTCTTGACCCTGGCGATCATTCTGACGTTTATCCCCGGTAGCGCCGGGCAGGCCAATTTGCCGGCCACTGCCGAAAATCCGGTTACTGAAATAAACCGGTAACTCACTCAGTATCAATGTCTGGCCGGGACCAGCGTCCCTCGGTCCAGAAGATTCGGCCCGGTTTGAGGTACCAGATTACCATCCCCAGAATCGCGCACAACAGGCTAATGAGTGGGGCCACCCAGTGGCCGTTTCCCCCCTGGTCAACCATCGTCTCAATCAAGCCGAAGTGGGGGAAGGCTAAGGCCAGCAGAATATAGCCAATATAACCCACCAGACCGCTGGCAATCGCTACCAGGGCCGGGCGAATTCTTTCTTCCAGGGAAAAACGATCCCCGCCCAAAGCAAAGGCAATTCCGCCGATAATAATAATCCCCAACAGCGCATAAATGAGGTCCAACCGATCCACCGGTCCGCTGGTCGATAATGTGGAGTTGGCCGGATCAGGTGGGGGACTGGTTGGCTGAGGTTCCGGCGTGACCGTAGCTGTGTCCACCGGGGTTGGCGTAGCCGTATCGGTTGGCGTGGCCGTGTCGGTTGGCGTCGGCGTAGACGTTGAAGTCGCCGTTGCCGTTGGTGTGGGTGTATCGATGATACCGGGACCAATATTGAAGGGAACGGCCTGCGCGGCCAGGTCGCTGGCGGCCCGCACCTGTAGGGGTGTATCACGCTCTTTGATAATGGCGATCTCGGCAATACCATTAACGGTGGTGGCCGTTACCGGCTCTAACGACAACCCCTCCAGCGGATAAAATCTAAAAAAATCAACCGATGTGCCATCGGGGACGGGATGGCCATTCTTGTCAACGATCACGTTGGTGGTGAATAGAATACCTTCCCCAACTTTCAAATCCAGGGTGGTGATCGGTTTCGGCTGATCTTCCAGGGAGATGGCAGTCCCGGCTGTATCGATTTTATGAACCGGCATAAGTTGAATGGTTTGATTGGGATCAGGGCTAAGATCCAGCGGGCCGATCGCCGGGATACCCACGGGTGAAGCGCCCGTCGGCTGGAATTGCTGGAATAGCAACCTGGCTGCGGCTCTAAGATAAGCCTGACCTTTACTGTAAAAAGCATAGTAGGCGGTCAATTGGCTGATTTCAGTTTCATCCAGAAAATAGGGCGCGTTGAAAGCAAAAAGTATCAGATTTTTGTTACGGAGCGTTTCATAGCGATCTCTGAGCAATGTCCGCACCGCATCAGATTGGGGATAACGATTTGGATCGAGATCGAGCATCGCAAAAATGATCCAATCGGCTTCTTGAAGCACGGTTTCGATATTGGGATTACCCGCTTCTTCGTCGTCCGGCTCGGTTGACGTTGCCGCCGCTTCGGAGTCGGTCGCCGCCAGGGCGTTTTTCAGGTCGCTGAAGTCAAGGCTGGTTAGCTGTTCGGGGAATATTTGTCCCGTCGCATCGGGTCCAAAGAGTTCCAGGATAATCTTTTGCAGGGCCGTAGTCTCGATCAAGCGAAATTTCAGGCAATCGGCGCAATCCTGGCCAATGCGGTCGTCGGTAAAAATGAGGATTTGGTCGCCCGGTTGGGGTGGACCGGGTAACGGCGTTACTCCCTCCCGGCTGAGGGGAGTGATCAGCGAGACTCCAGCCTGCGCAATTTGGTCTAAATCCAGACTCAGCCGGCGCAGTTGTTCCACATTTTCCTTAGGATTCTCGACCTTGTTTGTGAGCAACTCCGGGCCAAACGCCTTGATTTTAGCCCTGATGATCCGTCGCACCGACCGGTCAACGGCAGCTTGAAAATTGGGATCGCTGGCATATTTTTCGCGGAAAAAGTTGATGGCATTCTTGAGGTTGGCCATTTCATTTTCCGGCCTATCTCTAAAGGCGAAATTAGGTACAAAAACAATGTCGCTGCCGGCCAAAAAGGCATCCTGGGCCAAACGCCGGGCCGGAAAACTGTCAGCGCCGGCGGCTATCCCTTCGAGCGCGGCCGGTACACCCAGGGGCGCGCTAACCACCAGGCCGCCTGCCTCACGCCACGGCGCAATCTCTTTCAGCGCCAACAGGGTCGGCAGGTTGCGGGCATCCAGGCTAATTGGGACATTACCTTGCAAGCCCTGGTAGCGAATATGGCCCGTCATCAGACCATCGGTCAAGCCGTCCGTTTGATCGGGGTTTTCAGGATCAAGCTGAGTAACTTTGAAAAAAGGAAGTAGTTCGGTTTGGCGCAGGTCATCCAGTGATTTCAAAATGGTGGGGACGCCCTGGTTGATTTCCCGGTCGCTGCTGCCAAAACCGGGGAAATGTTTGGCAATCGTCAAAACCTTATTTTGGCTGCCCTGATGCACCCCCTGAATATAGGCCTGACCTAACTTGCCCACCCAGAAGGGGTGACCGCCAAACGTGCGCGTGCCCAGTGATCCGCCTCGCTCCGGCCGGGGATTGTCCAGCACATCCAGCGACGGGCCAAAGAGCATGTTGACGCCTACCAGCGCCAGCTCCTGGCCAATCATTTCACCGATCAGCCGGGCATTTTCGACATCCCAGGTAGCCCCCAGCGCCATCTGATTGGGCAAATCGACCATACCCCCCCGTAGCGCCGTAAAGGGGAAGCCATCGCCTTCCTGAGCGATGGCGATGAACAACGGTATTGGCGTATACACCTCGGCCGTCTCCGCGGCCAACGGCATAGTCAGGGTTGCGGTTGCCTCGACTGTGGCTGTATTGCTCTCGTTATCGACCGCAACTTCGCTTTCAGCCGTAGGCGCCGGCGGAATTTGTTGAGCCAACCGTTGCAGGCCATTGGTTAAGGCCAGCACCTGGCCTGCCGTGGCGATGCTAGAGGAGCCCGGCAGGGTATTGGTGAAATTCCGGTTGGCCGGCGAGATAACCACTCCACCAACCCGGTACCGTTGAATTAGTTCAGCAATTTCCGAATCGGGCTTGACGTTGTTGCCTTTGAAGGAAACCATGAAAAGCTGGCCAACTCGTTCGTCCGGGGTCAAAGCGTTGAAGATGGTTTCAACCGCAGCCTCTAACTCCGCCTCACCCTCCTGGGCGGCTACCGGACGCGAGTTACCCGACGTCAGGATGAGGGTTACCACCAGCAGTACGGCCAAAAAAATATAAGATTGGCTCTTTGAAGAGATCAGGCTTCTAAATATTTTTCTTGGTTGCATCGCAGTTTGGCAGAAAGTATACTGCTATTCCAGGGCATCGTCAATACAACTCCGCCACAACTGAAAAAGCCGGGGTGATTGCCCTGGCCTGGAAATTAAGCTATAATTTTCTTTCAACTTACAGTTAAGGAGAGTTTGCCCGTTGATTACAACTCAGAACCAGCCCTCCGACCGGCAAGAACAGTACCAGCGCATCACCGGCATGCGCGACGTACTATTTGAGGAACAACGCTATTGGCGTTTCATTCTGGCCAAAATACAGGCCACCGTCGATTTGTTTGGCTATCAAAGACTCGATACCCCGTTGCTGGAGCCGGCCAACCTGTTTATTCGCGGCGTTGGCGAGGGCACGGACATCGTTGAAAAAGAGATGTATATTTTTGAGGACCGCGACGGCAGCCGCCTGGCGTTGCGCCCGGAATTTACCGCCGGCATTATGCGGGCCTATATCGAGAATGGCCTGCACACCCTGCCCAGCCCGCTGCGGGTTTGGACGGTTGGGCCGCTTTTTCGCCACGAACGGCCCCAGGCCGGCCGATATCGGCAGCACAGCCAATTTGATATTGAGGTCATCGGTGAGCAAGACCCGGCCGTAGATGTGGAGGTCATCAGCGTAGCCTGGCACCTGTTCACCAGCCTGGGTTTTCACGGCCTGCGGCTTTATATCAATTCGACCGGCTGCCCGCTTTGCAAGCCGGCCTATATTCAAATTCTGGTGGATTACTTTAGCCGCTTTGCCGACAAGCTACCCCCGGATGACCGCATGCGTTTACAAAAAAACCCGCTGCGGATTCTGGATAGCAAAGAAGGCGTTACCCAACCGCTACTGGCTGAAGCGCCCCATATCACCGACCACCTCTGCCCGGAATGCGCCGACCATTTTGCCAGGTTGAAAAGCTATCTGGCGGCGTTGGATCGCCCGTATGAAGTGGACTACCGGATTGTGCGGGGACTTGATTACTACACCAAAACGGTGTTTGAAATCAAAGCCGCCGGCCTGGGCAGTCAGGATACTATCTGCGGCGGGGGGCGCTATGACGGCTTGATCGAAGAGTTAGGCGGCAAACCAACTCCGGGGATTGGCTTTGGCTCCGGCATCGAGCGGTATGTGATCGCCTTGCAACATCTGGGTATTGAGCCGCCGCCCGAACCTTTGCCCAAAGTAACCGTCTCTTACCTGGGCGAGATGGCTAAACCGGTGGCGCTGAGTCTGGCCGAAAAGCTGCGTTGGGCCGGTGTTGGGATATTATTTACGCCGGGTGACCGCAGCCTCAAAGCCCAGCTCAAAGCGGCCAACCGGGCCGAGGCTGATTTTGCCGTAATTTTGGGCGAGGATGAAGTAAAAGCCGGTCAGGCCACTGTCCGTCACATGCACGATGGCCAGCAAAGCGGCGTGGCCCTGGCCGATCTACCCGGCTGGCTGAAAGAGCGGCTCAAATAGCTGGCTCGCTCAGCCCTGCTGCGACCCGTTACAAGACATCCTCACCCATGGTAAAAACGATAATGGCCGACAGCCACTCACCGCGTAATTCAAAAAAATTGGCCTTTCGCCAGATTGGCCTACTTTATCACCCCAAATTAGCCGAATCGCGGGTGATGGCGGCCGAGATACTGGAATTTATCGATAATTTAGGCGCGACGGCTTGGGTCAGCTCGAGTTGGTCTGAAGAGGCGATCGCGGAACGGCTGCCCTATCTGGACCTGGTCATCACGTTGGGCGGCGATGGTTCTTTGCTGCGCACCACCCGCCTGGCCGCCAATCACGCGGTACCGATTTTGGGCATAAACATGGGCCGGTTGGGTTTTTTGGTCGAAATACAGCCGGCCGAATGGCGAGATCGCATCCGGCAGGCTTTGGAGGGTGATTACTGGATTGAAGAGCGGCTCATGCTGCACGCCGAGCATTTACACCACGGCCAGGTGGTCAATGTGTGTGAAGCCTTGAACGAGGTCGTGGTCAGCCGGGGACAGTTAGCCCGAGTAGTTCGGCTGCATACCTTCATCGACGGCAGTTTTTTGACCACGTACACCGCCGATGGTCTCATTATCGCCACGGCTACCGGCTCAACGGCGTATGCTCTGGCTGCGGGTGGGCCAATTCTGCCGCCGGAACTCAAAAATTTTCTACTGATTCCCCTGGCGCCTCACCTTAGTCTGGAACGGGCCATTGTCTTGTCTAAAGGGGTCGTGGTGCGGGTTCAGGTTGCCACCGATCATACCGCCGTAC
>CAYZHI010000179.1:0-7330 GCA_964477335.1 uncultured Caldilineaceae bacterium
TTGGGCTACTCTTCATCCCGCCCCAAAGCTCGCCTAAAATTTCGGACACACCCTTCCATAAGCGAAAATTTGACATTAGTAAAAACGTTAGCTAATATTATAATTCAATTTAGGGGTTACTGTAGATAGTCACGTAATGAAGTTTTTGCTGAATGAAAGCGAAATGTAAGACATAAGTCATCGTCTTTTACTTTCTGATGGCAGAAATTTTAAGCGTGTTGCAAATTACAATAGTTCTAACTAGGTCTTGGTAGAAAGAACGACTGCCTTTTAAGGAGTGGGTCTGGGGTTCGAGTCCCCAACGGCTCATTTTTTGTGTTAGTGGGTATAGTTGTCTTAAGTCCAATCGTGGGCTGGGCTAAGACGGTATTAAAGGTTGTTGAGGGCTAAAAACTATGTATTCTCGTTGCGAAATATTGTTTCCACACTCCCGAGTTAATGGACTAAAAAAGTTAAAAGGTGAAGATTGGCAAAAACTGACCGAACGAATTGCCGTACTGCCGGAAACGCATCAGGACGCGCTGGCCTTCTCCCATATGATGATCAAATTGTGTGATTGCCTGAACTGCGACTTGAGCAGTTATAAAGCTGCCCTGGGTTGTTCGGCCTGCTCCCAGCGCACCATTAACGCTTTGCGGGATACTGATCAACAATTACTCCGCCGCTTTGAAAAGTCAAAGCGTGAGGTCGAACTTTACCTCGACAAGATTGGGGTAGAAGCAGAGAAGGCCGCCTGAACCTGCTAGCGTCGACGCCACAACTTACTATATGATAGCCTCTGCCGCGGACATCCTTCACCAGATGTCCGCTTTTTGTTGAGCCAAAGTCAGAAGGAGGACACCATGAATCATACCCAGCTGTTAAAGCGAGCTTTCCGGATTACCTGGCGGTACAAGCCCTTATGGCTGTTTGGCTTTATCCTGGCCCTGTGCGGTGGAAGCCAATCGGGTGGGGGAGGTAATTTCAACTTTCCGACAAGTAGCAGTGATTTTGACAACTTTGGTTCGACTCCGTGGCTGCCCGAAATTGACCCCAGCCTCATGGTAACAATAGTGGTCGGGCTGGTCTGTCTGTTCCTGTTGCTGGCCATCGTTGCGGTTGTGGCTCAATACGTGGCTCGAACAGCCTTGATTGGCATGGTGAACCAGATCGAGACTACCCAAAAGGTCACCGTGGCCGAGGGATGGCGCTTGGGCTGGTCCAGAGGCGCCTGGCGACTTTTCCTGTTAAGTTTGCTGATCGGGATTCCGCTGGCAATTGTCAGCATCGTGCTAATCCTGTTGGCTTTCTCCCCGCTGTTGTTGCTGCTCATTGACGAGACCGTCGCCTGGGTCAGCGGCATTGCCCTGACGGTGGTAATTTTTATCTTTGTTATTCTGCTGCTCATTTTGCTGAGCGCGATCATTATGCCATTTATGGAGCTGGCCTGGCGTCGAACCGTTCTGGCTGACCGCGGCGTAATAGCCAGCCTGCGTGAGGCTATCGACCTGGTTAAGGCCCGTTTCAAGGATGTGGCCATTATCTGGCTATTGATGATCGGGATTGGGATCGGTTGGGGGCTGGTGTCGCTGCTGATTGTTTTACCGATTTCACTCATCGCCGCCCTGGTGATTGGGGGTATTCCGGCCGGGCTGGTCTACCTGATCTCCGAGTCCTGGATCGGCGCAGCCATAACCGGCGCGCCCCTGGGCCTGCTGGCCTTGATCCTGGTCGGCAGCGCTGCGAGCGGTTTCTATCTTATCTTCCAATCGACCGTCTGGACGCTGACCTATCTGGAAATCAAACCGGGCAGCCTTGAACTTGAACCACCGGCCGGGGAAACCCTCTCGCCCGAAGCCGACAACCTGCCGGCCGAAGCCTGATGTGCTGAACGATGATCTGGCAAGCGACCGCTCCCGGCAAAGTCATTCTGTTTGGTGAACACGCCGTCGTGTATCATCGCCCGGCCATCGCCGCGCCGGTAACCGACGTGCGCGCCAGGGCCACGCTTCAGCCGGCCCACGCCGACGACAGTTTTAAAATTGTGGCTCCTGATTTAAATCGACAATATTTTCTACCCCAAGCCGCGCCTGGCGATCCGTTGGCTACTGTTATTCATCTGACCCTGCAACATCTCCACCAAACCGGCCTGCCGGCGGCGACCCTCACCGTTAACTCGACTATTCCCCTGGGCCGGGGTTTAGGCAGCGGCGCGGCCATCTCCACGGCGATTGCCCGGGTGCTGGGCCAATATTTTGGCCAAACTCTGCCCCCGGCCGAGCTCTCCAACCTGGTTTACGAAGTTGAAAAAATCTACCACGGCACCCCCTCCGGCATCGACAACACCGTCATCGCCTTTGAGCAGCCGGTCTACTTCATCAAAGGCCGGCCGGTCCAGCGGCTGGCAGTGGGCCACCCCTTCACATTGGTGATTGGCGATACCGGCCAGGTCGCTCCAACCCATCAAGTGGTCGGCGATTTGCGGCAACGCTGGCAGGCTGAGCCGGAACTTTATGAGGGCTATTTTGATGAAATTGGGGCTATTGCCGCCCAGGCCCGCCTGGCCATCGAGCAGGAGTTGTTCCCACTCGAAGCCATCGGCAAACTGATGGATCAGAACCAGGAACTGTTGGAGCGCGTCGGCGTTTCCTCGCCGGAGTTGGAGCGATTGATTGTTGCGGCCCGGCAGGCCGGGGCGTTGGGAGCCAAGCTATCGGGCGCGGGTTGGGGCGGCAACATGATTGCCCTGGTTCGGCCTGAAAATACGACCGTAGTAGCCCAGGCTTTAATGCAGGCCGGCGCGACCGGGGTCATTGTGACGGAAGTTCGCCCAACGGCCGGGCGTAGTTAGCCGGTCGCGTCATTCAGGCAAAGTTCCATGGCCAGGGCGCTGGCCGGACAGAGCGAGGTGAATTCCGGATTATACGCCCACATTTTGGCTGCGCCTTTCTAACAGTAAGACATCTCGCCACAGGCCGTGCATCTGGCCCAGCTTGTGGCGAACCCCAACGACCCGAAAACCACATTTCTGGTGTAAGGCGATGCTGGCCCGATTTTCAGGGAAAATTCCGGCCTGCAGCGTCCAAAAACCGGCTCGTTCTGACTCCGTGACCAGGGCGGTCAGGAGTCGCCGGCCAATCCCCCGCCCCTGCTGGGCCGTAGCCACATAGATGCTCACCTCGGCTACGCCCGCATAAACCGCCCGGCTCGAGACCCGGCTCAAGGCGGCCCAACCGACCACCTGCTGCCCACGCACGGCCACCAGCCGGCATTCCTTCAGGGTGCTGCTATCCCAATCGGCCCACCCCTTGGCTGTGGTCTGAAAGGTGGCGTGGCCGGTAGCGATGCCCTGCTGGTAAATTTCCTGAACTGCGGGCCAGTCGCCCGGTTGAAACGGGCGAACTTCGACCGGTGTGGGTGCGTCCATCAGCCTCTAAAGCTGTGCGGCCTCCTCAGCCTCCAGCCGAATCTCCAACTCCGTCAGGGCTATCGCCGCCACGTGGCCCAAAATCGACAAGAGGGTCGCATCGGCCTCACTAAAGCCATTATCTGCCCGCTTATTGACCAATTCGATCACCCCAACCAACTTACTCCGGGCTATCATCGGCACAGCCAGGATGGAGCGGGTGAAAAAGCTAAAAGTGTCATCAACCTCAGGGGAAAAACGAGGGTCCTGGCGAGGATTGTTGACGATGGCGGGCTGGTAATGGGTGGCCACCCAACCGGCAATGCCCTGATTATATTTGATCCGGTATCCTCTGAGTTTCTGTTCAACGTCGCCGTGAACCAGTACAAAGGCCAGTTCATCCGTTTCTTCATCAAGCAACAAGAGGGAACCGTCGTCAGCATTGAGTACCTGCCGGGCGCTGTACAGGATTTTGTCGATCAATTCGAGCAAGTTCTCTTGCGAGGTGATCTGCTGGGTGGCCCAGGCCAGGCTTTTCAGGGCGTCCATGTAGTGGCGCAACCCTAAATTTTCCTCTCGCAACGCCTTGTTCTCCTCTTGCAAACGGGCATTTTCCTGCTGCAAAAAGCGTAACGCAGTTGTGCTCACTTCATCCTCCCCAACGTAGCAGCTAAATATCAGCGTCGACCGCGGTAAAGTTAAGTATAACAGAGGTTCGGCCAGGTTACAAGGGACGAAAATTAAGGTTTCCCGGCTGTCGCAGAGTTCAATTTCAACTCTGGAGTCGAGGCCTTTAGCCGGTGAAAACCTGGCAAAGTCTGGTTGAAGCCTGAACTCCAAAATCCAAAGGTTAACCGTCCGGTTTTTGGATTCGGCTAAAGCGTGTTATATAATTCTCCCCATAACTTTGAACCCAAGGAGAAGCCGTGTTTAGCTTCAGCACCGAGAAGATCAAAAGCAGTCTCACCAAAACGCGCAACTCTTTCTTCGGCCAGATCAATGACCTGTTTGGGGCCGGCGAAATCAATGATGAACTATGGGACGACCTGGAAGCGCTGCTGATTCAGGCCGATGTAGGCGTAGAAACCACCACTGCCCTGCTTGAGCAAGTGCGCCAGCGGGTGAGGCAAGAGGGAGTAACCAAACCCATCCAGGCTCAAGCAATTCTCAAAGATGAGATGCGAAAAGTGCTTGAGGGCTTCCCCCCTTCCGCAGTCGACAAAAAACGGATTTTGACTGTGATTTTGGTAGTTGGCGTAAACGGTTCCGGCAAGACCACCAGCATCGCCAAACTGGCCGCTTATTACAAACGGCAAGGCCAAAAGGTGATCTTGGGAGCGGCGGATACTTTTCGGGCGGCGGCCATCGCCCAGTTAGAAATTTGGGGCGAACGGGTCGATTGCCCGGTCATCTCGCACCAACCCGGCTCCGATCCCGGCGCCGTGGTCTTTGATACGCTGAAGAGCGGCCTGGCCCGCAAAGCCGACCTGGTGATCATCGATACGGCCGGCCGGCTTCACACCAAATATAATTTAATGAAGGAATTGCAGAAGCTGCGAGATATCGCTCGCAAGCAGGTCCATGCCGCGCCCCATGAAACACTTCTGGTGCTGGACGCAACGACCGGCCAAAATGCCCTCTCACAGGCCATGCATTTCAAAAACAGTGTGGATATTACCGGCGTGGTTCTGGCCAAGCTCGATGGCACGGCCAAAGGCGGCGTGGTGTTTGCCATCAGCAAGGAATTGGGGGTGCCGGTTCGCTGGGTGGGCACCGGCGAAAAACTGGATGACTTGATGCCTTTTGATGCCCAGGCATTTGTGGATGGCTTATTTGAAGGGTAAACGGGTGAACCTTCAAAGATTAGAGTTGGGGACTGCGCGTGCCGACTACGAACATTTCACCTTCCAGGATCTCCAGGCGAGTGATCTCCAGGTCGGCCCCAACCAGGATGCTGGCCACGGTCTCGTTGATAGTTTGAGTAGTCGACTCCAGCAGTTGGTCGGGGAAATCGAACGGGCCCATCTGGGCTTCCTGCACTCTAACGAGCATCTGGCCGTCATCCACCACCGCGGTAGCCACAATGACCGAGTCGAACCTGACCGGACCAAAAACCTGGACCTGGCTGGTCATAAAAATTCTACCGGCCGTAAACCAGACCTGAGGATCAGTCACCGGAATTCGCCCGGTATCGGTCAGTTCGGCCGCAACCAGCGAGGTAATCTCCTCATTCGTGATGCGTAACTGAGACTCTCGATTACCGCCGGCTTCCTGCAGAGCCTGGTTGAAATTTTGTTTAAGCCGGTCGGCTGCCTCAAGGCTAATGGGGATGGGACCGCCCGGCGGCTGGAGCTCGTCGCTGCCGCCGCCCAGACTGCACGCCAGACTGGCTAGAATTAGTAAACTCAAAACAAGGATTAGCTTATTGGCCAACAAGTTACTCCGGTTGAATTTCTGTTTCATAGGACTTCAAGGTCCACCATCCAAAATCGTTAAGTACCATGCCATAATCCGCAGAAACGCGCAAGTGTGACCACAAGTAAGATGACGACAGAAAATTTTTCCCTACCCAAACTGGTCAAAATCATCGAAGGGCTGCTATTTGTGGCCTCTGAGCCGGTGACCATCAACCATTTAGCCGCCGTGGTGGAGTGTCCACCCGAAGCAATTGAAGCGGCGCTGGAACTCCTCAAAGAGAGCTGCCACAACCGGGGCATCCGTTTGCAGCGCCACGGCCAAAAAGTCCAACTGGTGACAGCCCCGGAGTTGGCCGAATATATCGAGCGGTTATTGGGGTTGTCCCTGTCGGGCAAATTGTCGACTGCAGCCCTGGAGACGCTGGCCATCATCGCCTACCGCCAGCCGATCACCCGGCCCGACATCGAGGCAATTCGCGGCGTCAACAGTGACGGGGTCCTGCGGACTCTCCTCGGCAAAGGCTTGATTGAGGAAGTGGGCCGGCTGGAGACCGTTGGCCATCCGCTCCAGTTTGGAACCACCTTTGAATTTTTGCGCTTTTTTGGCCTGGAAGAACTCAAAGATTTGCCGGCATTAGATCTACCGGAGGAAGATTGACCGCATGACCAGAATTGAACGCGCCAATGAGCGCACGATCTTAATCACCGGCGGCGCTGGCTTTATCGGCTCCCATCTGGCCGACGCTCTGCTGGCGGCCGGCCATCGAGTTTTGGCCGTTGACGACCTCTCCACCGGCAGCCTGACCAACATTGCCCACCAACTGAGCCAGCCCAACTTCCATTTTGCCCGGGCCAGCATCACCGACGCCGTGGTGATGGACCGGCTGGCCTCCCAGGCCGGGGTGATTTTTCATCTGGCTGCGGCCGTGGGGGTCCAGTTTATCGTGGAACATCCGGTGCATAAGATTGAAACAAATATTATGGGCACCGAGGCCGTCCTGCAAGCCGCCCTGCGGTATGGCTGCCGGGTTCTGCTGGCCAGCACATCAGAGGTCTACGGCAAGGGGGCCAAGATTCCCTTCAGTGAAACGGATGACGTGCTGTTGGGCGCGACCGACAAGAGCCGCTGGTCTTACGCCGCCAGTAAGATGGTCGACGAATTTCTGGCCCTGGCTTACCAACGTGAGTACGGTTTGGAGGTAGTGCCATTCCGGCTGTTCAACACGGTTGGCCCACGCCAAACCGGCCGCTACGGCATGGTGATTCCTCGCTTCGTGCGCCAGGCGCTCAAAGGAGAACCGCTGACCGTTTATGGCGACGGCGCGCAAACGCGCTGCTTTTGCGATGTCCGGGATGTGGTCGAGGCCCTGGTCGCCCTGGCCCAACACCCTGAGGCCCCCGGCCGGGTCTACAATATCGGCAGCACCGAGGAGATAACCATTCAGGCGCTAGCCCAACGAGTCCAGGTTGTCGCCGGCAGTAACTCGCCGATCGTCAATATCCCTTATGCCGAAGCGTACGCCCCGGG
>CAYZHI010000180.1:0-7328 GCA_964477335.1 uncultured Caldilineaceae bacterium
GTGGAGCGGAGAGCGGAGAGCGGAGAGTGGGGAGCGGGGAGCGGGGGGCGTGGAGAGTGAAGCGGGGAGCGAGGCTGACAGGTTTGGGTGTTGGTCACTCTCGGCGGCCATTGGTCGACTCACGAACAACATGTAAGCCACGTAAGCGCCCAAAATCGGGGTAAAAATAAGGGCCAGCAGATTGCTGGTGAACATCAGGCCGGCATAGGCCAGGGCAGCCCACAATATGGTAGCCAAGCGGGGGTAGGTAACCAGCTCATAGAAGCCCCACAATACCAACGGCACAAACACAAAACCAACCGATTCGGCCAGCGCCGCCCGCACATACAGGTCGAACAGGTGGTAGGGAATATAAACGTAGATGAGGGCCGCAATCAAGCCGGCCGGACGGCCAAATAAGCGCCGCCCGAATAGATACATCGCCAGCCCGGACAAGATAGCCGATAAGGCAAACACTGTTTTGACCGCGGTGACAATATCCAGCCCGGCCAAGTGCAACACCTCGCCGAGATAGGAGGAGAGCGGTCCATAAATATTAAAAAAGGGGTAGCCATAGCCAAAAGCAAAGTCGGGCGCCCAACGCGGATACCAGACTCCGTCCTGAATCGCCCGGTCAAACTGGTATAGAAAATAGACCGAATGACGCGCATCGTGAGCGCCCCAAAAATAGCCCGGCTGCAACAACGGGCCAATGACCGGCAACGAGAGCAGGAGAGTCAACCAGAGGTAGGGGTCGAAGAGTGAAGAGTGAAGAGCGAATAGCGAATAGCGATTTGAGATTTGAGATTTGAGATTTGAGATTTGAGATTTGAGATTTGCGACCTGCCACCTGCGACTTGCCACTTGCCACTTGCCATTTGAACTGTCTTCTAATTTCTCATTGCTAATTTCTAATTGTTCATTGGACATCAAGAATCGCCCTCCCTTCTGCGTTGGTGGGGACGGGCAAACGGGCCATCGTAGCTTCATCGTACCAGCCGAGGAAGAGTCGGTACGGCGGCGCGGGCGCATCTGTGGGCAAGCGGAGCGGATAGGCGTCGTCGATCAATTCGCCGGGAATCCAGTCTGAAGTTGGATAATCGCCGGAGCGGGGATAGCCATCAAACTGGGCGAACACCCGATCGTTGGCGTCAACCAGGTGGACGAACACTTTTAAATTTTGATCAAAAGGGCGCAGCGGGTGCCAGGTAACGTGCAACACGAGCAGATCATTGGCTTGGGGCAGCCCAGAACCGGTCAAAGGTATTTCGGCCATATCCCGGGCCAGACCGGCCGTATTACCGCTGACCACGACCGAAAAATGGTGATCGACCAGGGTCAATTGATTGTCGCCCCAGGTGGCTTGTGGGCCAGTCAGATAGGGCTGCGCCTGGATAAACTGGGGTGACAAATAGGCGAAACTGCTCAGCACCACCAGCACAACCAGCCCCGCCCACAGCGGCAGTTGCGCCAGGCGAGAGTCCAGCCAGACCGCCGCGCCGGCCAATATCGCCAGGCAGAGGCCGGTCAGGCCAAGGAGCTGCCAGGGATAAGTCAACGTCTCGGCGAGAGGGTGACCGAGCAGGAAGGGTGCTGTCCACACAAATACCGCCACACCCAGTTGCAGGAGAATCAGGACCACGGCGGCGGTTAAAAAGAAGATCAGACGACGGTCGGTCCGGCTTACGCCGGAACCGGCTGACGGCTGCTGCCACAGAGCGAGGCTGACGATGGTCAGGCCCAGCGCGGCCAGCCCCAGTTGCAGCGACAGCCCATCGTCCCAGCCAGGCCGGCTGGGACCAAACCCCCAGTAGGCGGAGAAAAGCTGGAACGGAAAAAGAAAATGGTCGCCGAAATTAATCAACGCTGGCGTAAAACTGGCAGACATCACCAAATAGACCATTACCGCCGCCCCGGTACCCACAGCAGCGCTCATCACCGGCAGCAAAGCTTGGCGCGGATGAATTACCAGCAGGAGCAGGACAATGAATAACAAAGCCCACAAGGTCAGGCCCAACTGCGTCAAGGCCAGCCCCAGCCAGATCAGCGTCGCACCTACAACCACGGTCAGCCGGGGTGATGAAACCAGATAGCCACTCGCCAACAAAGCCCAGGGCAGTCCGCCCCAAAAAAGGTTCTCGCCCCACGCCCCCCGCACGTAAACGGTTGTGATCTGATACGGCAAATAGGTATAAACCAGCGCCGCCAGCAGCGCGCCGGGACGGCCCAACCAATATTTCAACCACAAAAACATGCCGGCGCTGCCCAACACCCAGGCCAACCCAATCATCCCTTTGACGGCAACCTCGGGGCTAACCGGCAACAGCCCGGCGACAAAATAGGGTAATAAGCCGGTACTACGTAAAGGCTCAAATTGGACCGCCACATGGGGCAACCAGCCCCAATTAAACAGATTAGCCCGCAGATCGGTCAGGTTCCAGAGCGGGATCAAACCCGTGTGCGTTTGAAAATAACCGGGATAAAAAAGAGGGGCAACCGCAAAAACTGGCAAGACCAGGGCAAGCAACAAAGCTGCCCGCTCTGAAATCGATGCCGACAAGCTTGATTGCTGGGGCGATTCAAGAGTTGTCATAGTAGCGGGGGGCAGGAGACTCAAGGCCGAATAGCGGCTTGAACCAGGCCAGGAACAGGGTTAATCCTCCTCTTGTAGGACCTCAGCCATCAATTTGAGTTTGTCAGACATCTGTCGCCCGGTTTCAACAATGCGTTTGATGTCTTCGCGAACATCAGCCGGCATCTCTTTAGTAATCAGGCAAAATTGAGCAATACTCAAAATTGTAGAGATATCATTGATCGTTTCGTGCATTAAGATTGAAAAAACCGGACCAGGTTTGTTAGTTTCTGATTTCATGCCCTCACCTATGCAATGGGTTCAGTTCAATAATCCCCAATTATTCACTGACTGGCCAACCCAACTGGGCCAACAACAGACCAACCCTTACGCATCTTCAGTCTGCCCGGCCAGCCCCAGCTGCACTGCGGCTACCTGCATTCCGCTCAACACAATCTGAATGTGTTCGGTCAGATCAACACCCAAAACCGCAGCCCCAGTCTCGATATCAGCCCGGTTTACGCCGGGGGCAAAAGCGGTTGTATTCCACTTTTTGCGCACAGATTTCACCTCGACATCGCGAATGTCTTTGGATGGCCGCACCAGGGCTACCGCCGTGATCAAGCCGGTCAATTCATCTACCGCGTAAAGCGCCTGTTCCATTTTGGATTGTCGCTCGACGCCGGTCACTTCGGTGGCGTGAGATAGGA
Source organism: uncultured Caldilineaceae bacterium (assembly GCA_964477335.1). Taxonomy (GTDB): domain Bacteria; phylum Chloroflexota; class Anaerolineae; order 4572-78; family J111; genus CAYNLK01. The sequence goes on from CAYZHI010000180.1 coordinate 3,262, forward strand.
TGGCCCGGACAATCTCTTCATCAACGCCGCGCGCCCGCAGAATGGGGGCGCCGGTATTGGGATGTCCATCTGCGGCCACATTGGGATAACGCTCATAATCAAAATCGTGCAGCAAACCGACTAAACCCCACTTTTCCTCATCTTCATTAAAATAGCGGGCATAGGCCCGCATGGCCGCCTCAACCGCCAACATATGGCGGCGGAGATGAGGACTGCCGGTGTATTCACAAACTAACGCCCACGCATCAGCACGATTCACCCGCCACCTCCCTAACCCGCTGATTGTTGGTGAAGTCTGGATTATAGCACAAACAGGCCAGGAAGGTAAGTCAACAGACTTTTTTGAAAGTTGGCCAACCGGTCAACCAACCTCCGTTCTTGTTTTCGTATAGAACCTTGACACCTCTCCCCAAAATCGATATAATAAATTATGTTAATCGCACAAATGAGCGAGACTATGTAAAGGTGAGAATATGGCAGACGAACAAATGCCCCTATTCCCGCAACGAGGCGCTAAAGGGCAATATGGCCCACCGGTTACCCAAATCAAATCGGTCAGAGCCGAGTCGTCTCTGGCCAATGCCGCCAGCGCCTACTACGATCACATGGTTCGCCAGGGTTTCTCAGAACATACCATCAAGGCTTTTGCCGGAGATTTGCGGCTGGTGCAGAAATATTTTGGGCCCAATATGGCCATTAACAAAATTGGCACCAGAAATTTGAACGACTTCCTGACCTGGTTGCTGCACTATCGGGGCGTGCCATGCAGTCCCAAATCCTATGCTCGCCGGGTAACAACCCTTAAAAGTTTTTTTGGCTGGCTGACCAGCATCAAGGTTTTACTGCAAGACCCGGCGGCGCCTATTGTGCACGCCCGGGCCAAAGCTCCCCTCCCCCAATTCTTGAATGATGATCAGGTTGAAAAGCTGCTCAACGCGGCGGAACAAAAACTAAGCGAGCCTAAGCCCGACCCTCGACCCTACTTGCTGACCCATCTCATCCTGCAGACCGGCATGAAAAAATCGGAGTGCGTGGGTATTGCCCTGCGCGACATCGACCGCTCCGGCAAAGAGCCGAGCATACTGATCCGCTACAGCAATCCACGCATGCAACACAAAGAGCGCCGCCTGACCTTTGCCGCGGAGCTATTGCCAATACTGGACCAATATCTGAAAAAATACCAACCCAAAGAGAACTTATTTGAATGCACCCCACGCAACCTGGAATACGTGCTGGCCGACATTTCCGAACTGGCCGGTTTGCCGGATCAGGTATCGTTTGAAATGTTGCGCTGGACCTCGGCCGTTAGAGATTATCGAGATGGGATGGACCATGAGCATTTGCGCAAAAAACTGGGGCTCTCTAAAATAACATGGCGTGAAACATCCGAGAAACTGGCCAAAATTGCTGAACCCTTGTAGTTTGTCCCGGCAGTCATGGTATGACCACCATCATGTTAATCTTCGTCACTGCCCTGTTCTTTGGCAGTGTCGGTACGCCGCTGGCTAAAAATCTGGCTATCAAACTAGGCTTTATCGCCCTCCCCAAGGCTGATCGGGCCCACACCCAACCGACGGCTTTGATGGGAGGGCTTGCTATTTACGCGGCAGCTATTGGCGCGCTGCTGCTCATTACGATCATTTCCTTGCTCCATTTTGGCGGAGACCCATATCGATTTCAGGAGTTCTTTTTCATCATTACCGGCGCTTCGCTTATGGCCGCAATTGGCCTGTGGGATGACCGGCGAGCCCTGCCGCCCAAAACCAAATTGGCCCTGCAATTGATTCCAGCCACGGTGGTCTTTCTGGCCGGGGTACGGGTGAATTTACCCCTGGCCCAAGATCCCGGTTTGAACACTTTTCTGAACTACCTTGTGACCATCTGTTGGCTCCTATTTATCACCAACGCGGTCAATTTTTTGGACAATGCCGATGGGATCGCCATTATGACCAGCGCCGCCGCCAGCGCTATCTTTCTACTTATCGCCGTACTGAATGACCAGGAACTGGTTTCAATTCTGGCCGCGGCCATTCTGGGCGCAAGTGTAGGTTTCGCCCGCTACAATCTGCCCTTGCCGAAGAGTACGATCTTTATGGGCGATTCCGGTTCCTTATTTTTGGGTTTTTTACTGGCCGTGCTAGGGGTAAAGATTCGCGTGCCCACCAATGATATCCAGATAACCTGGATGGTGCCAATCATTGTCTTGGGACTGCCCATGTTTGACACGACGATGGTCTTCATCTCCCGTAAACGCCGCGGCGTTTCTTTTTTCCAGGGTGGTATTGACCACACCACCCATCGTCTGGCCCGTTTAGGCATGGACAGCCTATCGGTCGCCTTGACCATCAGTTTGATCAGTGGCGCGTTGGGTCTGGTAGCCATCTTCGTCACCCAGGCCACTCTGGCTGAGGCTTACGTGGTGGCGGCAACCCTGATTTTTGTAGCCGTCTTTACCTTGTGGCGGCTTGAATTCAAAGCAACCTATCAATTTATCACCGGCCGCAGCCTTGAGGGGGAGACCAAAACGGTCAATCCTTAAAGTTCTGCTAAACAAAAACGTCCACCGCGCTGGTGGACGTCTGCCGCAAGCCGGCTATTACCTACATCGATCAAGCTACATTGCTCTTAACCGGTTGGTTGGTCCCTTCACCCAGACAGACCGGGAGGGATATGGTGAAGGAACTGCCCACTTCGGGCTGGCTTTCGACCCAAACCTGCCCACCATGCTGTTCAGCAATAATCTTGACAATTGCCAAGCCTAAACCGCTGCCGGGCACATCGTCCAACTCAGGCCGGGCCCGGTAAAATTTTTCAAAGACTCTGGGTAAATCCCTGGCCTGAATACCTGGCCCGTTGTCGATGACAGAGACAGTAGCCTGGCCATTGTTTTGGCCCAGCTTGATGTGAACTTCCCCCCCAATCGGGGTATATTTGATGGCGTTATCCAATAAGTTGCTCAACGCCCGGCTGAGCAATACAGAATTACCCTCAATCAACAGATTTTTATCAGGATTATCAAAAATTAACTGAATATCTTTTGATCTGGCCGGGGGTTGCATCACATTAATACTGTTTTCCACCACCTTGTGCAGCCGGATTTTTTCCCGGGTCAATTCCTCCAATTGCTCCAACCGGCTCAATTCCAACAGATCCTCGATCAGAGACTTCATCAAATTGGCGGCTTTCGTGATGCCGACCAAATCCTCCTCCTGGCGATCCGCCAGCGGGCCATCCATTCTGATCAGCTCAACATAACCCTTTACCGTAGCCAGCGGGGTGCGCAGGTCGTGGGTGAAGGCGGTCACAAAATCCCGCTTCATCTTGTCCAGCGCCTTGTAGGGGCTGATATCGCGCAGTACGGTCACCCGGCCCATGCCGGGAATCTTGGTTACGCTGGCCCACATCGTCCGGTTATCGGGTAACGGTATTTCACCGGTGCCGGGCGAATTAGGTGAGAGGAGTTGCAGGAGTTTCTGATTGGTGGTCAATTCGGCAATGGGTAGACCTTCCCACGGCTGGTTTGTTATCTCCAGGATTTCTTGAGCCGCCGGATTCAACAGCAGGACATTATTTTCGGGGGTCGTCACCAAAACCGCGTCCTGGGTGCTATTGATAATCGCCGAAAGTTTGATCCGCTCCTGCTCGGTTTCTTTGAAAAGCTGGGCATTCTCCAGCGCAATCGCCGCCTGGCCGGCAATGGCATTGAGCAATGACAGATCCGCCTCGGTAAATTTGTGAGGTTCATCATGGACCACAGTCAGCACCCCTAGAACCCGCTGCCGTCGCCGCAACGGCGTGGCAATGGCCGAGCGGACATCATAGGGCTGGTCGTCATAAATCACCCAGCGACTATCCTGGTGGGTATCGTAGATAATCCCCTCTTTGCGATGTTTCAGCACCCAGCCGGCAAAGCCCTCGGTCAGAACCTTGCCAACAATACGATTGGCCCGGTCATCGCTCACTTCTTGCTGTAATATAAATGCGGCCACCCGATCGTGCTGATCAAAGAGCATAATGCTGCCCGTACTGGCGCCCAGATGAGACACGGTCAAATCGAGCACCCGCCG
>CAYZHI010000181.1:0-7310 GCA_964477335.1 uncultured Caldilineaceae bacterium
GAAAGCCGCCCAGGGCATGCAGCGCCACATCGTAGAGTTGGGTAAACCACTCCAGTTGGTCGAGGCTGAAAGTCATCAACCGGCCTCGTGGCCCAAAGAGATGTTCCGATGACCACCGACCTGATCGAACCGGAGGCTGTGGCCAGGGCGCGGGCATGTTTTCTGACCGACGACAACCTCTACGGTTGCGCTGAGACTAGCCTGATCGTTCTCCAGGAAAGTTACGGCTTGCCAGACGCCGCCGATGCCTCACCGGCGCTGGCTCTCAACGGCGGCGTGGCTTATTCCGGGAGTATCTGCGGGGCTATTTCCGGCGCAGCCATAGCCGTCGGCCGGCTGGCAGGCCAACGCATTGCCGACCACCAGCAGGCCAAACGGACGGCGCGCCGCCTGGTAGCCCGTTTGCTGGCGGAGTTTCAGGCTGAATTCGGCGCGAGCGATTGCCGTAGCTTGACCGGCCGCGACCTGTCGCTCCCGGCAGAACACGCCGCATTCATTGAGAGCGGAGTCTGGCGCGAGCGATGCATGGCCCAAATCGAGTTTGTCGTCCGCCGCCTGGCGCGGTTGCAAGACGAGCAGGTCTGGGCCCAAACCGTGCGTGATTTGGAGGCGGCCGGCTAAGCCAGAATATTAATCCTACAGGGAGCGTAACTATGACTATCTTACAATCCATCCGGGCCGCGATCATCCAGGAAAAAGAGCGTAAAGAAGCGGTTTCTGAGGCGTCGATCCTGGCTCTGCTCAACCAGGGCGAAGTCGCTGAGGCCGTTGCCGGTTTGCTCTTCTTTGCCTCGCCCGACCGCCTGCCCGGCTATCTCGAGGCCCTGGAGCCGGCGCTCCGGGCCAATTTCAGCGTCGCAGACCTGGCCCGCCAGGTGAGCCAATTATCTTTCGTAGCCGACCTCGTCCTGGGGCTGCGCTCGGCCCTGCCGGATTGGCATCTTCGCAATGTGGCCCGCCACGGCGATAAAGCCCTCAGCGAGACTCGGCTCAATCGGTTGGCCGATAAATGGGAACAACTGGCTTTTGATCTGGCCCGGCAATCCCCGGCCGCGGCCAACAGTCTGCGGCAGGCCTGGCAGGCGGAGATGGCGGCCCGCCTGGCCGCTGAGGAGTCGCCCGATCCCCAGACCGCGACCAAAGAGTTGCTGGGCGATTCGCTGGGCGACGCCCTCCGTAACCTGACCGCCGCCCAGTCCGCCAGTAACCTGCGCCGGTTGGCTGCCATGCGGGCCGCCGGCCAGACCCCCACCGAGTGGGGCAACGACTACGCCGCCTTTCTACAATATGCGATGTACCTGGGCGCGTCCTTTGTCGCCTGTAACCCGGTCGAGGTCAATTGGGCCTGGGACGCCGACGTGAAACGCTGGAACCGGGTGATGGCTGACCTGATTATCAAGCATCCCGGCGCCGATGAAGACACCCTGGCCCGCCTGATGACCTGCGAAGTGGTGCTGGCCAATATGCGTTGGCTGCGCCCCATTTTTCTCTTGAGCGAAGGCAAAACCGGCTGTGTCTGTCTACAAGTGAATCCTAAGAAACATCACGACGCCCAGACAATGATGGCCGATGTCAGGGCCAACTACGACTATCTCCGGGCCAGATTGGATGGCGGCATTCCCAATGTCGTCTTTAAGTTGCCGGCCACCCAGGCCGGGTTGGAGGCCTGCCGCGCCCTGGCCCAACAGGGCATTGGCGTGACCATCACCGTTAACTTTGCCCTGTTCCAGCACCTGCCTTTTGCCCAGGCTATCCACGAGGGCCAGGCCATCATCAGTTGTTTGGCCAACATGAGCGGCCGCTTTGCCTATCCAGTGCGGGATGATTTGTTAGCCAGGTTGGATCAACTGGCCGCCTACGGCATCGATGAAACCAAAGCCAGGCAGGCGGCTGCCTGGGCCGGTATTGCCGTAACCCGCAAGCTGCACCAACTCTTGCTCCGCAACGGCTACGATGTCAGCCGAATCAGGCCGCTGATTGCCTCGGCCCGCATTTATGACGGCGCCCATCACGAGGGCCTGCCGCATCCTTTTATGGATCTGACCGAAGTCGTTGGCGTCAGCCTGATTACCGTCTTCCCTAAAATCCGGCGGCCGTTTGATGCTTTACCCGATCCGGCCTTCGACGGCTGCCGGGTGAACCAGCCGGTTCCAGAGGAAGTTCTGGCCACGCTGGCTCACAGCGAGGTGTTCAAACAGGGCTACTATGTGGCCGACCGCCGCTGGCTGCCGGATGAGGAAGAACGGTTCCGGCCAGAGCACATCCTGACGCTCTCAGACGAAGCTGGCGTCGCCGCCTGGCCGCCGGCCCACCACACCTTAACCGAGTTTGGCCAGGCCTATGATAAATTTATCGAGCGTATCCTGGAGCGGAAGAACTCAATTGTCAGGGTTTGATAAACGCCTTTTCATTTGAGGAGACGATTGCTGCCAATGACTCCTTTTCAGTATGCCCGGCCAGAGACGGTGGGGGAAGCTCTGGCCTTGTTACACGAGTATAGCTCCACGGCCAGCTTGCTCTTGGGGGGCACAGACCTGCTCGTCCGGCTGCGCCAGGGCCGAGTCAAGCCCCGGCTGGTGATTGACCTCAAACGGGTCAAAGATTTGCCGTCGGCTATTGCCGAGACCGGCTCATACTTGCAGATTGGCGCCCGGGTTGTCCTGGCGGATATCATCCAGGCTGAGCGGGTGCAGCGCCATTTCCCTGCCCTGGCCGAAGCTGCCGCCACTGTCGGTTCAGTTCAAATCCGCAACCGGGCCACCCTGGCCGGCAATATCTGCAACGCTTCACCGGCGGCAGATACCGCGCCGGCCTTACTCGTTTACGGGGCCAGGGTCAATTTGATTGGCAGCCGGGGTCGCCGCCTCCTCCCCCTCGGCGACTTTTTGGTGGGGCCGGGGCAGACCGCGCTCCAACGGGACGAAATCGTTGCCTCGCTTGAATTACCCCTGCCGCAAGAGCCGGTTGGGGCCGCTTTTGCCCGGCTAACCCGGCGGCGCGGCGTAGACCTGGCCACCGTCAACCTCTGTTGCCTGGTCAGCGCCAGTGGGGTAACACAGTTTGCCTACGGCGCGGTTGGGCCGCGCCCAATCCTGGCGGTTGATAAGAGCGGTTGCCTGGCCGACCCTGCCGCCAATGAACAAGAAAAAGAGCGGGTCTTAAAACAACTGATTGCCCAGACCAACCCCATTACCGATGTGCGGGCCAGCCGCGCTTATCGCCTGGCGATGCTCTTAGTCTTAAGCCGGCGGGCGCTTCAGACGGCTCTGAGTCGATTATCAGTTTCGGCGCAGGGGAGTTGAAAACAGTGCCATCCTCAAAAATACCGCTGACTTTCACGGTAAACGGCCAGGCGTGTACCCTTGAGGTATACCCCCATCACACCCTGCTCGATGTCTTACGCCGCCAGTTGGACCTGACCGGGACCAAGGAATGTTGCGGCGAAGGCGAATGTGGGGCCTGTACTGTCCTGGTCGATGGCCGGGCCGTAAATTCGTGCCTGATGCTGGCAGTAGAGGCGGATGGCTGCCGGATCACCACCATCGAGGGTTTGGCTGTGGCTGACCGGCTTCATCCGCTCCAGGAAGCATTTCTGGATAAAGGCGCGGTCCAATGTGGGTTCTGCACGCCGGGGCTGATCATGTCGGCTTACTACTTGCTACAGCAGCATCCCCACCCCACCCCAGCCCAGGTGCAAGAGGGGTTGGCCGGCAATTTATGTCGCTGCGCCGGTTACACTCGGATCATCGAGGCTGTGTTGGCCGCGTCGGCAAAAGAGGTCTGATGGCCACAAATTGGATTGGGCAGTCGGCCAGACGCGTTGGCGGTTTTGAGCGGGTCACCGGTTTACAGCGGTACGTGGCCGATATCCGCCTGGAAAATGTGCTCCATGTCAAATTGGTGCGGTTGAATTGCGCTCGCGCCCGGCTCAGCTCCATTGACACCGCCGCGGCCGGGCAGGTGGAGGGGGTGCGTTGTATTATGACCGCCGCCGACTTGCCGCAGCCTGTCCCCCGTTTTGGGCCAACTTACCAGGATCGGCCGGTGCTGGCGGTAGGTGAAACAAAATATTTTGGCGAACCGGTGGCCGCCGTGGCCGCCGAAACCGAAGATGCCGCCGCCGAAGCGGCGACCCTGGTTCGGGTAGAGTACGAGGAGTTGCCGGGGGTTTTTTCGGTAGAGGCCGCCCTGCAGCCGGCCTCGCCCCTGGTTCAAGATCCTGCGCTCCGGCCAAACGACCCCTTTAACCAGACCAATATCCTGAATGAATGGCAGTACGGCTGGGGCAATGTTGAAGCCTGTCAAGCCGACCGGGTCATCGAGCACAGCTACACTTTCCCCATGGTGACCCATTTTGCCATCGAACCCCACGCCTTTATGGCTGCGCCGGAAAAGGATGGAGTGGTTATCTGGAGCGCCATTCAGCACCCTTACGGCCTTCAACGGACCATTGCCGCCATCTTGAAACTGCCGCTGGCCAAAGTGCGGGTGATTGCTCCAGACCCCGGCGGCGGTTTTGGCGGCAAGGGTTATCCCAAATTCGAGCCGCTGCTGGCGTTTTTGGCTCTAAAAACCGGCCGGCCGGTGCGGTTGGTGTTGACCCTGGCCGAAACGTTCCAGGCCGTTCGCCGGGCGGCCAGCCGGGTGTGGTTACGCTCCGGTTTTAACCTTGACGGCCGGATCGTCTTCCAGGATGTTGAGGCCAATTTTCTGATTGGGGCGTATGTGGATATTGCCGCCCGGGTGGTCGGTAAGGCCAGCTTTGTGGCTTGCGGCCCTTACCGGACGCCTCATTGCCGGATCATTGGCCGGGCGCTGCTGTCGCACACTACCCCCAGCACCGCTTTTCGCGGTTTTGGGATTCCCCAGCTCTCCTGGGCCTTGGAATCGCAACTGGATGAAGCGGCCAGGCTGTTGAACCTTGACCGGGTCGAGATCCGCCGGCGCAATCTACCGGAAAAAGGAGAATTTTTCATCCCGGGGGATACTCCGGCCGATGGGAATTGGGCGGAGCTTTTGGAGCAGGCCGCCGGCGCCATCGGGTGGGGCAAACCACTGGCCAAAGGGCAGGGGCGGGGCATCGCCATCGGTTTGAAGAATTCGGCCACAGTGGCGGCTTCGTATACGATCATCCGGCTACACTATGACGGCAGCGCCTCCATCATTGCCGGCACTTCGGACATGGGGCAGGGCGCCCGGACTATCTTTGTCCAACTGGTAGCCCAAGAATTGGGATTGCCGCCGGAGCGGATCGCGGTGGTGATGGGCGATACCGCCATCGTCCCTTTTGATCTCTCAACCTCGGCCAGCCGCTCAACGGTATTTATGGGCCAGGCTATCATAACCGCCTGCCAGGATATCAAAGCCCAGTTGAAAAAATTCGCCGCTGAACTCTTCTCCCTGCCTGAGACCGCAGTAACGGTTGAGAGCGGCGTGATCCATCTGCCCGACCGGGAGTTAACCTATGCCGAATTTTTGAGCGAATATTTTGGCCCGCTCCGGGGTGAGGTGATTGCGGTAGGCTCAGCGCGCGGTAATTATGTCGCCGGCCATCCATTGGGGGGCAAGACCGCTTTCTACGAGGTGTGCTGCACTGCGGCTGAAGTGGAGGTGGATGCAGAAACCGGGGCATTTTTGATCAAAAAACTGGTTACGGTGGGAGATATTGGCAAAGCCCTCAATCCCCAACAGGTTAAGATGCAGGACGAAGGGGGAGCGATGATGGGCCTGGGCCACACCCTGATGGAAAATCTACTGCTGGATGACTCTGGCCGAATTCTGAATCTGGGGGCGTTGGATTATCGGATTCCCACCATCCAGGACATTCCCCTGGAGATGGAGTCATTGGTCATCGAGAATAGAGACGGTCCGGGTCCGTTTGGGGCCAAAGGCGCCGGCGAAAGCGGGATTTTAGCGGTTGCTCCGGCGGTTGGCGCAGCCGTGAATGAGGCGGCCGGGGTGATCATCCGCGAGCTGCCCTTAACGCCCGAAAGAGTCTGGCAAGCGTTGGTTGAACAACGTAACGCCTAAAATTTGGGACGCACCCCAACTTCACCCATTGATAGACGTTTAGCCGGGTTGTATGGTATAATCACCGGCATGGACGAACGACCAATTTCCCCCGGTTTACAAACATCCGAACAACGGCTCGATGCCAGCCTGCGGCCCACCGACTGGGCCGGTTACATCGGCCAGGCCTCCGTGAAGGAAAACATCCAGATTTTGATCCAGGCGGCTCAACAGCGCGGCGAGGCTCTGGACCACATTCTGCTGTATGGCCCGCCCGGCCTGGGCAAGACCACCCTGGCCAACTTGATCGCCCACCAGATGGGCGTCAATTTGAAGATTACCTCCGGCCCCGCTATCGAGCGGGCCGGCGACCTGGCCGCCATTTTGACCAACCTGCGCAAGGGCGACCTGCTCTTCATCGACGAGATCCACCGGCTGGGCCGGGCCGTCGAAGAGGTGCTCTACCCGGCGATGGAGGATTACGCCCTCGATATCGTCATCGGCAAAGGGCCGAGCGCCCGCAACATCCGCCTCAAGCTACCCCACTTTACCACGCTGGGGGCCACCACCCGGCTCGACCTGCTGGCTTCGCCGTTGCGGGATCGCTTTGGGGCCATCTTCCGGCTGGAATTTTACTCGCCGGAGGAGCTGCAGCAGATTGTCAGCCGCTCGGCGGCTATTTTGCATGTGCCGGTCGAGCCGGCCGGGGCGCGGGAGATCGCCCAACGGTCGCGCGGTACGGCCCGGATTGCCAATCGCCTGCTCAAACGGGCGCGCGATTTTGCCCAGGTGCGGGCCGATGGCGTCGTCACCCAGGCGGTGGCCCACGAGGCCCTGACCCTGCTCAATGTCGACTCGCTGGGGCTGGATGACCTGGACCGCAAGGTCCTGGCCGCGATCATCGAGAAGTTTGGCGGCGGGCCGGTTGGCCTGGATACCATCGCCGCCAGCGTGAGCGAGGAGAGCAATACCATCATGGACGTGGTCGAGCCGTACCTGCTCCAGCTTGGCTTTTTGGATCGCACCCCCCGCGGCCGGGTGGCGACCGCAAGGGCTTACCAGCACCTGGGGCTAACTCCGCCCGAGCGGTTGGAGCAGCCGCCGCTGTTTTAAGAGTTGTCTTGAGACCCTAAAGGTCTTTAAGACCTTTAGGGTCTAGTGGCAATACCTTTCAAATAAGCGATTGAAATCGCTCCTACAGGGCTAAAGCCAGTCGTCCACCTGCGTGGACGGTTCCTTTTGTCCGCGTAGGCGGACATCACGGCGTAGCCCTCCAGGTGCGGTTTCAACCGCGTCCTTAT
>CAYZHI010000182.1:0-7271 GCA_964477335.1 uncultured Caldilineaceae bacterium
CCTTTGGCCAGATGCTCCGGTTTGTAGGCCCGGGCCAAGAACTCACGGCGATTTTCGGGCGCAATGGTCTGGTTATAGGTTGCATCCCAGGTAATCCGGGCCACCTCGGCAATTTGGGGCAAATCGGCGTGGCTGGCCAGACGCACTACGTGCAGTTTGGTTGGAATAGGTGGGCCAATCACTTTTTTCTTCATTGTGAGAAGTAACCGGATATCTTTTTTAATCGGGGCGAACCCCACTCACCCAGGAAGTGAAATCAGAGGTGGTGGATAACACAACCCGTTCCAGCCGGTAAATATTGGGCATTTGGGGGCTGGTACTGCGCGCAAAGCCATTAATAACGTAGCCGCGCCAAAAATAGGTCTCAAAAATGTCGCGGGTGGACTCGCGCCAGCCGCGGGCCAGGCTCAAATTAACCCGCTTGATTGCATTCAAGTCGGGCGGAATCTGCACCAGGACTACCTCTCCCTCCAGTTCCAGGTCGGTTGCCACCGGTCGCGGTAGATCTCCTTCCCAGGCCACGTAATTGGCCAGGGGATATTTTTCCTCCTTGAGCCAATCTTCCGCCCGTGGCCGCGGCGTGGAACTGCGGATCCTTTCCCGCACCCGGTCATTCAACAATTCCCACTCCAGCAAAAAGCGGTCGGTTGAGAGGCCCATCTGCAGGGGGTTACTGACCGCGCCATAGATATCGCGGGCATAATGGCGCACAATTCCCCCCAATTTTTCGATGTTGAGCGTAGCATTCTTACCCAATAGCGGATCGTAGGTCCACACAATCAAATCGATACCCTGGCGCAACATTTGGTCTCGCTGAGCCAGCTTCAATTTCATGCCGATGCCCTGGTTTTGATAATTTGGCAACACCCCCATCCGCTGGGAGAAAAGGTACAGTTTCTTGCCCGACATGCCCAAATAACCGTAGACAAAACCTACCAGATCCGGGCCATCGTATGCGCCCAAAAGTACCCCACCATTATGGGCTGCCGAGATGAGCTGAGTGTAGGGAAAAACCATCAAATCAGTAAAACCCCAGGTGGCCCGTTGAATCTCGTGGCATTTGCGTAAATCGGTCAATGTGTTGATGGGGCGAATTTTGATATCCATCACTGCGCCTTGCGTAGACAAATAATGACTAAAGCCAGATTACTCTGGCCGACTAACTTCCCAAAGTATATCATTCTTAAATCAAGGCGGCAAGGGGGAGATTTCTTATCTGCCAAACCCTGGCTGTCAACTTATTTTTATAACTGGTCAGATGGTGTTAAAATAGCTGCAGTTGCTGACGAGAGGTTAGGGATCAGTTTGGTTGGTTAGTTGGGTGGATAGTTGGTTGGTTTTTAAGATAGCAATCGACCAAAGGCTGATGATGCCAGCGGCTTACGGTTAAAATTATATAATAAGGAGAAAGGTTATGGCAAAAGAGTACCTGGTTGTGACCACGGTGGGGCCCGATCGACGAGGCATCGTGGAAAAAATTTCGGAAGTGATTGTAAGTCATCGCGCCAACATCGAGGAGAGCCGCATGGCCCGGCTGGGAGGCGAATTTGCGGTCATTATGCTGCTATCGCTGCCCGGTGAAGCCGAGGAAAAACTTCTAAACAGCCTGGAAAGCCTGAAGGAATTCAATTTGACCGTCATTAGCCGGCCGACCAACCTGTCCAGGCTGGAAAAATTTCAGGGTTTTGTGCCTTTCGAAATCTCCGTCATTGGCGCCGACCACGAGGGAATTGTCCACCGCGTGGCCCGCTATCTTTCCTCTCAAAAAATCCAGGTTGAGACAATGGACACCCATGTCGGCCGGGCTCCCACTACCGGCACGCCTATCTTTTCTATGCACGCTACAATCCAGGCGCCGCCCGAACTCACTCTGCCTGAACTGCGCCATAAGCTAACCGAGCTGGGTGATGAGCTGGGCGCCGATATCGAGGTGAGGTTACCAGTCAATTGATGGATTTCAAGGACAAGAGTGTATTGATTACGGGGGCGTCAGGCGGTATCGGGCGGGCTACAGCCATTGCTTTTGCAGAGGCCGGGGCACAGGTAGCCATCCACTATCGCCAGCAGCGCCGGGCTGCTGAGGAACTGCGAGGCGCCTTGGCCGGTACCGGTCACATCATCGTCCAGGCCGATGTGGCTGACCCGCTGGCCGTGGAGCAAATGGTCACCGAGACCATTACCCGGTTTCACCAAATCGACATCTTGGTTAACAACGCCGGTATCTTTTACGACCATCCATTGGATGAAGTCAGCTATCAAGAATGGCAGGCTGCCTGGCAGGAAATAATCAACACGAACCTCATCGGCGCGGCCAACGTTTGCTATTGTGTGGCCCGCCATATGATCACCCGCCGCGCAGGCCGGATCATCAACGTTACCTCCCGCGGCGCGTTTCGCGGCGAACCAGCGGCCAATGCCTACGGCGCCAGCAAAGCTGGCCTCAATGCCCTGAGCCAATCGCTGGCCCAGCGCCTGGCGCCCTACCACATCTATGTGACTGCCGTGGCGCCGGGTTTTGTGGAAACCGATATGGCTCGGCAGGTCTTGAACAGCCCCGAGGGAGAGGCCATCCGGCGACAAAGCCCGCTCAACCGGGTAGCTTACCCGGCAGAAGTGGCCCATACCATTCTCTTTCTGGCCTCCCAGGGGGCCGAATTTATTACCGGCGGCATTGTTGACATCAACGGCGCCAGTTATCTGCGGTCCTGAGCAATGAGTTCCCCGCCAATTACTCACCCAACCCTGCCGCCTCCCCGCCTGGCCCGGTACAACCGCCTGCTGCTGGCGGTCTCGGTGTTGATTATAGCCGGATTTTTCCTTTTTCCGCCGGTCACCGTTCTGGACAAAACTCACCTGGTTGGTTACGCCATCTGCCATCAGATCCCCGACCGGACGATCCATATCGGCGAGAGGCCTCTGCCGCTCTGCGCTCGTTGCACCGGCACCTACCTGGGGGCGTTAATGGGCCTGGTCGGATTGTCTCTGTTGAAACGGTATCGCTCAACCGAGTTTCCGCCGACACTGGTATTGGGCTTGTTGGTAAGCTTCATTGCGGTGATGGGTTTTGACGGGGTTAACTCTTACCTGACCCTACTCAACGCGCCGCATCTGTACGAACCGCACAACTGGTTACGGCTGACGACCGGCGCCTTCAATGGGCTGGCGATGAGTGTGATCATTTTTCCGGTAATCAGCGCCAGCCTGTGGCACGCCAGCCTGGTCAGGCCTGAACGGGTACTGAACAGTTTCAAGGAATTGGTCCCCTTTTTGATCGGAGGTAGTTTGATCATCTTGGTGGTGCTGTCGGAACAACCGATCCTGCTCTATCCGCTGGCCATCCTGAGTACGGTGGGGGTGCTGCTGATGCTGGGATTGGTCAATATGGGGCTGGTTCTGATTGTCACCCGCCGCGAGGGTTACGCCCGCACCTGGAGCGACGTGATTCTACCGGCTATGATGGGGTTGGCCGTTTCTTTTCTACTGATCGGCGGAATGGATTGGCTACGGGCAACCGTTACCAGAAGTCTCGGCCTGCCGTTTTAGCCTTAAACTGGGACCAATAGTTCATTGCCGGAGCGTTCCAGGCAAAGGTACAATATCAAAAAAAGATTGATCAATTCGAGCATATCAGATGCTAAAGCAAGCTACTCAACTTTTTATCAAAGCGCTGATTATCGGCCTTCTCATCAATTTATTCTTACAACAAATCCCCGCAACCACACCTTCAACTATCGAAAAAGTAAATCAGTTCGAGAATCGACACGCTCTCGAACAGTCTGATCGGTTCACTTCAAGCGGTCCCTTCGAATAGCTCGAAGGATGAACGGTACAGCGATAACCTGAGTACACATACAAAGCCGCGTTTGGCTGGACTTACCGCTGAATTCTACAGACCTGCCGGGTCTTGAAAACCCGACAGGTCTTATCCAGGTTTATCGACGGTTATCGTTATACCCAGCCCCGCAGCTTGGCTGCCTCGGCCACCCGCTCCACGGCTACCAGATAAGCTGCCAGGCGATTGTGCACCTTCTTGGCTTGAGCCATCTCATGGACGGCGTGGAAGGCCGCGGTCATCTTCTTATCCAGCCGCTCGTGAACCATCTCCAACGGCCAGTAATAATCGTAAGCGTTTTGAACCTGCTCAAAATAGCTAACCGTAACCCCGCCGGCATTGCACAGAAAATCGGGAATAACGTAGACCCCTTTAGCGTGCAGTATCTGGTCTGCTTCCGGGGTGGTGGGACCGTTGGCCAACTCGGCCACAATTTTGGCCTTGATATTGGCCGCGTTGGCCTCGGTGATGACATTCTCCAGGGCAGCGGGGAAGAGAACCACCACATCCAATTCCAATAGCTCCTCATTGGTCAATGGGCTGGTGTGTGGCATCTCCACCACCGAGCCGGTTTCGTGCTTATATTTCATCGTGCTTTCAAAACCAAGCCCATCTTCCTGGTAAATGCCGCCTTTGGAATCAGACACGGCGACCACCCGCATACCCAGGATCTCTTCGGCCAGTTGGTGGGCGTATTGCCCGGCATTGCCGTAACCCTGAATAGCTGCGGACGCCCCGCGCAAATGCAAATCCAACACATGGCCGGCTTCGCGAGCGGTGTAGATGCCGCCCCTGGCCGTGGCGTCGCCCCGGCCGGCCGAACCACCCAGCGCCAGCGGTTTGCCGGTGATAACGCCGGGAACCATGTACCCACGGATAACGCTGTATTCGTCCATCATCCAGGCCATGATCTGCGGGTTGGTGTAGACATCCGGAGCCGGGATATCGGTCTGCTCGCCCAATATTTTCCAGACCGCCCGGATGTAACCTCGCGCCAGCCGCTCCTGCTCGGTTGGCGACAGCTCTTTGGGATTGCAGGTTACCCCGCCTTTGCCACCGCCCAGCGGAATATCGACTACGGCCGTTTTCCAGGTCATCCAGGCGGCCAGGGCCTTGACCGTATCAAGGGTTTCATCGGGGTGCCAGCGCAGGCCGCCCTTGCACGGACCGCGGGCATCGTTGTATTGCACCCGGTAACCCTGGAATACTTTCACGCTGCCGTCGTCCATACGCACCGGCATGCTGACAATCAACTGGCGTAGCGGCTCCCGTAGCAGGGCATGGGTGGCCGGATCCAAACCCAAAATAGCCGCGGCCTCGTCGAGTTGGTGTTGCGCGATCTTGAAAGGATTTGTTTCAGACATAGTTAAAATCTCTCCATCAATTAATCAACAATAGAAACAAAAAAAGCGAACCCCTTTCCAAAAGGTCCGCCCCAAATCAACCCGAACTCGTCTTATGCATACACCTCCTTGTGCACTGTAATCGATCTAATTGACTGGCTTGACGTTTAAACCTGTAACTGCTCCCGCAGTATTTGTTCAGCCAACTGGGGATTGGCCTTGCCCCGCGTTGCCCGCATTACCTGGCCAACCAGGAATTTGATGACCGTCTCCTTGCCGCCCCGGAACTGCTCCACCGGTCCGGGATTGTCAGCGATGACCTGTTGCACCGTTGCGACCAGTTGCCCGGCATCGCTGATCTGCTCCAGGCCCAACTCCTTGACAATCTCGGCTGGCGGGCGGCCGCTTTCAAACATCACTCCAAAAACCTGCTTGGCCCCGGTCTGGTTGATGGTATTGGCATTGACCAGCTCGATCAGGCTGACCAAGTGCTCTGGCTGCAACTTCAACCCGGCCATATCAGCGCCGCTTTCACCCAGCAGCCGGAACAGCTCCCCCGCAACCCAATTACTGATCAACTTCGGCGTCACCCCGGCCGAGTTGGTCGCGGCGACAACGGCCCGGTCGAAAAATTCGGCCACCGCCCGATCTTCGGCCAGCACCGCCGCTTCTTTCCCGGACAGCTCATAAGCGTTAATGTAGCGAACCAGCTTGGCGTCGGGCAACTCCGGGACTTTGGCCTTGACCTGCTCGATCCAGGCCGGCTCCAGCTCCAGCGGCGGCAGGTCTGGCTCCGGGAAGTAACGGTAGCCGGTGTCGCCCTCCTTGCTGCGCTGCAAAAAAGTGATACCGCGGTTCTCGTCCCAACCCATCGTCACCTGCTCGATGACGCCGCCCTCAGCCAGCACCCTGGTTTGCCGCTCGATCTCGTAAGCAATGGCGTTGCGCACCGAGCGGAACGAGTTGAGATTTTTGATCTCCACCTTAACGCCCCACCGGCCCGTCTCGACATCCATCAGCGACAGGTTGACCTCACAGCGCATAGCTCCTTTTTCCATATCGCCGCTGCTGATGCCCAGGTAACGGACCAGTTGGCGCAATTTGGTTACGTAAGCGTAAGCTTCGTCGGCTGAGTTGATATCGGCCTCGGTGACGATCTCCATCAACGGCACCCCGGCCCGGTTCAGATCGACCAGGCTGTGCTCATTGACGTGGACCAGCTTGCCGGTGTCTTCTTCCAGGTGAACCCGGCGGATGCGCACCCGCTTGGAACTGCCGCCGGCTTCGGTCTCGATGTCCAGATGGCCGTTCAGGCAGAGGGGCAGCTCGTACTGGGAAATCTGGTAGCCTTTAGGCAAGTCGGGGTAGAAATAATTCTTGCGGGCAAAAACATTGTGGCGCTGGATATCACAGTTGAGGGCTAAACCGAGCATCACCGTGTACTCCACCGCCTTCTCATTGATCACCGGCAGGGTCCCCGGCATCCCCAGACAGACCGGGCAGACGTGGCTGTTGGGCGGCGCGCCAAAGATATCGGCGCTGCAACCGCAAAACATTTTGCTTTTGGTGTTTAGCTCGACATGGACCTCCATGCCGATGATTGGTTGGTACTTCATCATCCAGTCTCGGTGAATTTCGGGCTTGCAGGGCACATTATAATCAATTATAACCGGAGAGGCAATGTATTTGAGATTTTGCGTGACTGCTGATTGACCGCAGACCGCCGACCACTGACGGCTGAAATTGCTAACGCCGATCATTTTTACGGTGGTCGGAGGTCGGCCGTCTGCGCTCTGTTTGAAGGGCGCCCATTAGCAAAGTTACACAATCAACATGGCATCACCAAAAGAGTAGAAACGATATCGCTCGGCAATAGCCGCCTCATAAGCCCGGCGGATCAACTCCGGCCCCGCAAAAGCGCTGACCAGCATCAGCAGGGTCGATTTGGGCAGGTGGAAATTGGTCAACATAACATCCACCGCCCGGAAGGTAAAGCCGGGGTAGATATAGAGATCAGTTTCTTCTTCAATGGCGCTAACAGGTTTCCACGGACACCCCCCCCCGCCCCCCCTACCAGCGGGGGAGCAGATCGGCCC
>CAYZHI010000183.1:0-7269 GCA_964477335.1 uncultured Caldilineaceae bacterium
TGGCTAGAAAATACAAGTAAATTGGTTAGTGAAAGTGTCGTTTGAAACTTCCGAAGTCTTTCTCCGACAAGCTGCTAGTTAGGAATGTTGATTGCCAGCATTGTTGCCGAATTGGGGGAGTAGAGATGGTGACAAATATCATCAAAAAAGATGACAAATGACACTATTTGGGTTGGAGGGTGTATGATATGCTAAGGCTGTTGGATGACGAAATCTGGCATTTGGTTGCTAAATTCTTATGTCCTACGCTGCAAACTCCGCGAACATCTCTTGTTCCTGAACCTCAATTTGAAAGGCGCTTCAATGTCGAAGACCAGGTTGATCGATATCCTCTCTCTTACACAAATAATGAAACCTATTGATTGGGTCGCGAATTAAGCCTGGCCCAGTTTATTATGGGCCAGATTTACTTTTTGGAGCGTGGAATCCTCACCATCACAATCCCACAGGAGATAGTGGCATGGGTGCAACAAACAACGGTGCAGTTGACCTCTCCCTACTGGATGATGTTTTTGAGAAATATCAAGAACAGCGCGGTGGATTGATTCCCATCTTACAAAAGGCGCAAGCTATCTATGGTTACTTGCCAACAGAAGTACTCCAACTGATCGCCCAAAAGATGGGTGTTTCGGTGGGCCGAGTTTATGGTGTGGCGACCTTCTACACTCAATTTTACCTGGAACCCAGAGGCAGACACATTCTTAAGCTTTGCGATGGGACGGCCTGCCATGTTAAAGGAACATCCAAATTGTTGGCGGCTATTCAAGACCAGTATCATATCCAGCCTGGCCAGACCAGCGCAGATGGCCAGTTGACTGTGGAAATTATTTACTGTATGGGTTCCTGCGCCCTGGCTCCTGTGGCTGTCCTTGACAATCAAGTCATGGGCCGGCTGCAGCAGGATGCGTTACTACCCAGAGTGAAAAAGCAGCTTGGTGAGAATCAATGATCAAGAAGGGGATTCCGAATGGGCGCTGTTGTGGTTGATAAACTTGAGGCCAGGCGCAAGCAAGCTCGAGAACGCTGGCAGCACAAGATAACCGCTGAGGTCTACATTACTGTGGGGTTGGGTACCTGTGGTCTGGCCGCCGGCGCCGGTGATACTTTGGCTGCTCTTGAAGCCGAGCTGAAACGGCGTCACGTCAAAGCGGTAATTGGCCAAGTTGGTTGTGTGGGCATGTGCTCGTATGAGCCAATGATTGAAATACAGGCCAAAGATAAACCTCGGCTCAGCTATGGCCAGGCCACGGCCGAAAACGTGCCTGGAATTTTGGCCGCTTATTTTGATGGGGCGCCCTTGCAAGCGGGCGTCGTTATCGGCGCGGTCACTCCCATTTCTGTCGGCATTAACGGCCACTCGCTGCAATCGCTCAGCTTTGTCGATCCCGACAGCCAGGAGAGGATTCCTTTTCACCAAAAGCAGTTACGAGTCGTCTTGAGTAATTGTGGTCTGATCGATCCGGAGTCCATTGATGATTATCTGGCGGTCGATGGTTATGTGGCCTTGCCAAAGGCCCTGACCCAACTGAAGCCGCTGGAGGTCATAGAAGAAGTCATCGAGTCAAATCTGCGTGGCCGGGGCGGCGGCGGCTTTCCCACCGGGGTGAAATGGGGCTTTGCCCGCCGCACCCCGCGCTGGCCCAAATATGTGATTTGTAATGCCGACGAAGGCGACCCGGGCGCATTTATGGATCGGTCGGTGCTGGAGGGCGATCCTCACTCGGTCATCGAGGGCATGATCATTGCCGGTTATGCCATCGGCGCCGAGATTGGTTACATCTACTGCCGGGCCGAATATCCCCTGGCTATCCGGCGGCTGGAGCTGGCGCTGGCTCAGGCCAGAGAATTGGGCCTTCTAGGCCAGAACATCCTGGGGTCTGGCTTTAATTTTGAGCTGCTGGTCAAGGAAGGCGCCGGCGCCTTTGTTTGTGGTGAGGAAACGGCCTTAATGGCTTCTATTCAAGGCGAGCGGGGCCAACCCTGGCCGCGGCCGCCCTATCCGGCTGTATCCGGTTTGTGGCAGCAACCCAGCAATGTCAACAATGTTAAAAGTTATGCCTATGTGCCCCGCATTATCCGTTTGGGCGCCGGCTGGTTCAAGAGCCTGGGCACCGAAGGCAGTTCGGGGACGGCGGTATTTGCGCTCAGTGGCATGGTCAACCATACCGGCCTGATCGAAGTGCCGATGGGCGTCACCCTGGGTGAGATCATCTTTGATGTCGGCCGCGGTATTCCCGGCGGCAAGAAATTCAAGGCGGTCCAAACCGGCGGCCCGTTGGGGGGGTGTTTGCCGGAGCAATACCTGGATACGCCGGTCGATTTTGACTCCTTGCGCGCCGCCGGCGCTGTGATGGGCTCAGGCGGCATGATTGTCGCCGATGAAACGACCTGTATGGTCGAATTTGCCAAATATTTTATGAAGTTCGTTTGTGACGAGAGCTGCGGCAAATGCCCTCCCTGCCGCATCGGCAGCACCAGAATGTTAGAGATTCTGGAGCGTATCACCGCCGGCCAGGGCGAGTTGGAAGACCTTGACCGGCTGCGCCATCTGGCCGAAGGGATGCAACTGGGTTCCCTGTGTGCTCTGGGC
Source organism: uncultured Caldilineaceae bacterium (assembly GCA_964477335.1). Taxonomy (GTDB): domain Bacteria; phylum Chloroflexota; class Anaerolineae; order 4572-78; family J111; genus CAYNLK01. The sequence goes on from CAYZHI010000183.1 coordinate 2,591, forward strand.
CAGCTTGCGCCTGCGCCGGTCATGTCGGCCTTGCGCCATTTTGAGGAAGAATTTCTGGCCCACATCAAGGAGCGCCGCTGCCCCTCGGCCAAGTGCCAGATGCTGGTGCGCTCGCCCTGTGTCAGCGCCTGTCCGGCCGGGGTGGATGTGCCGGCCTACCTGGCCCTGGTGGCGCAAGGTCGCTATGCCGAAGGATTGGCGGTCCATCGCGAGGCCAATCCTTTTGCCCTGATTTGTGGCCGGGTTTGCCCGGCTTTCTGTGAAAGCGTTTGCCGTCGCGGCCAAATTGACGAACCCATCGCCATTCGCCAGGTCAAGCGCTTTATGGCCGACCAGTACTATCACGAACCCTGGACGCCGCCCAAGCTGGCGCCCCCCAAAAAGATCAAGGTGGCTGTGGTTGGCGCCGGTCCGTGCGGCTTAACCGCCGCTCTGCGTTTGGCTCAACGGGGCTATGAGGTCACCGTCTTCGAGCGGATGCCCCAACCGGGGGGGATGATGACCTACGGCATTCCGGCGTACCGGTTGCCGCGTGAGCCGCTCTTTGCCGAGATCGATCACATCCGCCGGGCCGGCGTCGAGATTCGTTGTAACCAGGAGCTGGGCACCGACTTTACCATTAAGAGCCTCAAAGCCGATGGCTATCAGGCCATTGTGTTGGCCCTGGGAGCGCATCGCAGCCGCAACCTGGGCGTCCACGGTGAGGATAAAGAGGGGGTGTACCACGGCGTCCAAATGCTGCGGGATATTGCCCTGGGTCAACTACCCAACCTGGCTGGTAAGCGGGTGGTGGTGGTTGGCGGCGGCGACACGGCGATGGATGCGGCCCGGTCGGCCTGGCGTTTGGGGGCCAAAGAGGTCAACCTGGTTTACCGGCGGGAGCGCGAGCAGATGCCGGCCAGCCCCGTGGAGGTTGAAGAGGCGATGGAAGAAGGCGTCGCCTTCCACTTCTTGGTGAATCCGGTCGCTATTTTGGGGAACGATCAGGTGAGTGGGGTGCGCCTGCAACGTCAACGTTTGGGTGATTTTGATAGCAGCGGCCGGCGTCGTCCCCTGCCGATTCCTGGCTCAGAATTCGATATGGCTTGCGATATCTTGATTCCGGCGATTGGCCAGATCACCTGGGTTGATGATGAAAGTGTTGGTATGCATCGTACCTCCGCCTTCAAGGTCAATAAGGCTTTTGAAATCGATATTCCGGGAGTCTTTGCCGCCGGCGATGCCGTCAGCGGTCCGGCTACAGTAGTCCAGGCGGTGGCTCACGGCAATAAAGTCGCCCTGGTCGTCGATGCCTGGCTAACCACCGGGGAAACCGAGGACGTTTACTATCAACCCAAGCGCCACGATATTCCGCAACTCTTCAATCCAGAAGATTATGCCGACGCTCGTCGCCCTGTTGCCAGAGTAGTGTCTCCCGACCAACGTCTGAAACGCCACGATTTTGGCGAGGTTGAAATGGGGTTTGAAGCATCAACGATCCGGGAAGAGTGTAAACGTTGTTTGCGTTGTGATCTGGAGTGGTTAGAACTCATTGGCCAACCAATGCCGTAGCGATAGTGAGCAGTGACCATAGCTAACTGCCAACTGATCACTGATCACTGATCACTGATTACTGATTACCAGATTGTGAGGTAGTTGTATGACCGAAACGGGAACAGTTACCCTGACCATCAATGGTCAGCAAATAGTAGCTCAACAGGGTAGCACTATTTTGGAGGCGGCTCGCCAGGCCGGTATTTCTATTCCGACGTTGTGCCATCACCCCGACCTGTCCAACGTGGGGGCCTGCCGCATGTGCGTCGTTTCGGTCAAAAATGCGCGCGGGGTCCAGACGGCCTGTACCACCCCCGTCGATCAAGGCATGGAGGTGGACACCAACAGTCTTGAGGCGATCAAAACCCGCAAATTCGTGCTGGAGATGCTGTTGACCGATCACCCCAACGAATGTATGACCTGCGAGGTGAACGGTGATTGTGAATTGCAGGACCTGGTCTATGAGTATCAGGTGGAATGGCCGGCCCATGATGGCAGCCGTCACAGTTACCCCATTGATCCAGACCCCAATCCCTTCATCTTCATCGACCGCAACAAGTGTATCTTGTGCAGCCGCTGTGTTCGGGCTTGCAATGAGATTCAAAACCGGGAGGTGTGGAGCCTGGCTCACCGGGGTTTCCGTTCAAAACTGGTGGCCGGGGCAGATCAGTTTTTGCTCGAGGCCAGATGTGAGAGTTGTGGCCAGTGTGTGGCTTACTGTCCGGTTGGGGCCTTGTACGATAAGATGAGCCTGGGCACGGCCCGGGTCAATAAAGTTACCAAGGTGCGCACCACCTGCGCCTACTGCGGGGTGGGTTGCAATTTTGATCTGAATGTGCGTGACGGCAAGGTGGTCCGGGTTACCAGCGCCCCTGACGCGCCGGTGAATGGCATGGCCCTCTGTGTGAAGGGACGCTATGGTTATGATTACGTCCACCACCCCGATCGGCTGACCAGGCCGCTGGTCCGGGCTAAGTGGCTGAATCAAGCCCGGCTCGAGGAAAAGGTCGCTGCTGGCGACTGGCAACTAACCCGCCTGGCCGAGAAACGGCTTGAAACGGTCAACCGCGAGGGTCACGCCATCAGCCCTGATGCTTTTATCCGCACCGATTGGGAGACGGCCCTCGATGTCGTGGCGACCAAACTTGCTCAGGAGAAACAGGCGCACGGTGGCGATGCCCTGGCGCTATTAGCTTCGGCCAAGTGTACCAATGAAGAAAATTACCTCTTCAACAAGTTCACCCGGCAGTTGCTAGGCACCAATAACATCGACCACTGCGCCCGGTTGTGACACAGCGCCACCGTCACCGGTCTGGTGACAAGCTTTGGCAGCGGGGCGATGACCAACTCCATTCGCGACATTGCCGAAAATAGCCAATGCATTTTTATCATTGGTAGTAACACCACTGAGCAGCATCCGGTTATCGGTACTAAAGTTCGGCGGGCCAAGCGACATCGCGGGGCCAAGCTCATTGTGGCCGACCCGCGGCGCATCGACATTGCCGATTACGCCGACCTCTACTTGCGCCATAAGCCGGGGACCGATATCGCCCTGCTTAACGGGTTGATGCACATCATCATCCGCGAAGGTTGGCACGACGAGTCATTTATTGCTGAACGAACCGAGAACTTTGAGGAAATCAAGGAACTGGTCCAAAAATATACCCCTGAAGTGGTGAGCGAGATTACCGGCGTTCCTGCGGCGGATCTTGAGCTGGCGGCTCGCATGCTGGCGGAAAATCGACCGGGGGCGTTGCTCTACGCCATGGGCATCACCCAGCATACCGTCGGCGTGGCCAATGTGATGAGTTGCGCCAATTTACAGATGTTGTTGGGCAATATGGGCCTACCGGGGGGTGGGGTAAACCCGTTGCGGGGTCAAAACAATGTCCAGGGGGCCTGCGACATGGGCGGCCTGCCCAACGTCTTTCCCGGTTATCAACGGGTCACCGATGCGGCGGCGCAGGAAAAATTTGAGCGAGCCTGGGGGGTGCCGTTGTCAAACCAGGTCGGCTTGACCGTTACCGAGATGCTCAAAGGGGCCGAAGAGGGCCGGGTGCGTTGCCTGTACGTCATTGGCGAGAACCCGATGGTCAGCGATCCTGACCTCAATCACGTCCGTTATTCGCTGCAACAGACCGAGTTTCTGGTGGTGCAAGATCTCTTCTTTTCCGAAACCGGTCAGTTTGCCGATGTTATTTTCCCGGCAACCAGTTTTAATGAAAAGGAGGGCACCTTTACCAATACCGAGCGGCGCATCCAGCGAGTGCGCCAGGCAACCAGACCGCCCGGTGAGGCCCAAACTGACTCGTGGATCATTACTCAGTTGGCTAACCGGTTGATTCACATAGGAGCGGCCTCTCCTGCCGTTGAAGCGCCATACGCTGGTTGGGCGTACGGTCCTGCAGTCGACATTATGGCTGAAATCAACCAGCTTACCCCGATCTACGCCGGCGTCACCTATCAACGGCTGGCGGCCGGGGAGCAGCTCCAATGGCCGGTACCCAGCCTGGACCATCCTGGCACGCCTGTTTTGCACGTGGGTAAGTTTAGCCGGGGTTTGGGACAATTTGTGGCCGTCGATCATGTCCCCCCCGCTGAACTGCCCGATCAGGAATATCCGCTCATGCTGACCACTGGCCGGGTTATCTTCCACTGGCATGGCGGTGAAATGACCCACCGGGCCCGCAACCTGGAGGCGATGTATCCCGAGGCGCTGGTCGAAATCAACCCCAAAGATGCCTCCCTGGCCCAAATTGGTGATGGCAATTTGATGAAGGTGGCCTCGCGGCGGGGTGAAATCCTGGCGAAAGCCCAGATAACTGACCGGGTGGAGCCGGGGCTGATCTTTACCACGTTCCACTTTGCTGAGTCAGCCGCCAACTTCTTGACCAATCCGGCCCTGGATCCTCAAGCCAAGATTCCGGAGTATAAAGTCTGTGCCGTTCGGGTTGAAGCGGTCACAGATGGCAACGGGTCGAAGTAAGATCGTCGGATCGGATCGTATCTACAGAAAAGGCGTCCTGGATTGGGACGCCTTTTGCATTTTTGTGGTTTAGCGATTGAAATCGCTCGTTCAGGGCTAAAGCCAGTCGTCCACCTACGTGGACGGGACTTTTTGCCCGAAGGGGACGCAGGCGGACATC
>CAYZHI010000184.1:0-7185 GCA_964477335.1 uncultured Caldilineaceae bacterium
GCGCCTACCCCCGCCCGCCGGCCGACAACGGCCTGGGCGTCCACTGGAGCACCCACCTGTACGCCCAATCGGACGAGGCCACCAGCTATTTTGTGTCGGAACTGGCCCGCATGAACGTCAAGTGGGTCAAGCTGCTGGTCGATGGGTTGGACAATCGCGATTACGACCACACCATCGACGAGCTGGTGAGCCGGGGCATCATGCCGGTCATCCGCATCTACCAGCAGTGCAACACCCCTTACGACTCTGAGGATTTGGCGGCAATGGTCGGCCATTACGTCGACAAAGGCGTCTACTACTTTGAAACGTACAACGAACCGAACCAGCCCGGCGAATCCGGCGGCTGGTGTGAGGACGACGGTGAACCCCAACCGGAATACCTGGCTAAAATCTGGGCCGAGGCCGCCCGGACCATCTACCGGGCCGGCGGCTATCCCGGCCTGCCCGCCTTTTTTGCCCCGGATCAAAAACGGCCGGATTGGGACGGCAGCTTCTTCTACCGCTTCTTCGAGGCGCTGCGGGCGCAAGGCAACCAGGAGGCGCTTTATTTTTCCTGGGCGGCCATTCACAACTACACCATCAACCACCCGCCCACCTACCCCTTCGACGAGGTCAACCAGACCGGCCGGCCGCTGACCCAGGCCGAAATCAACCACTACGATCTCTCGCCGCAGGAGGCGGCCGAAATCAACCTGAACCGGGCCGTGGCCGGAATTCTCAAACGTCGCCCTCTTGATGAAACGGACGCGGCTCGCTTTGGGCTGGCCGCGGCGGAAATCAAGGAGATCAACCGCAGATTTAGCCAGGGTGAGTTGATGGGCTTCACCCTGTATGACGACTCGACGGCCTTCTTCCACTTCATCGCCTATCGCAACCAGTTTTTCGATCTGTTTGGCTTCGACATCCCCCTGATTTCGACCGAGGGCGGGGCGACGCGCGGCTCGGCTGAAGACCCCCGCTATCCCCCGGTCGATGGGCAGACCGTGGCCGACTGGACCGAGTGGAGCGCCGACTACATGCTGGATGACGCGCCCGACTACTATTTTGCTACCATGACCTGGCTGCTGGCCCAAAACGCCCTGGATTATGTCGAGCCGGTTTGGGAGAAGAACGCCTGGTACCACGACCGCGAGGGCGATCAGGAGCCGGTGGTCGACGCCCTCAAGACGCGGCCCCGGCTGGCCGAAGCGCGGCCTTTGTGCTTTGAGGCCGAGCTGCGAGCTTCGGCCCCGCGGGGCAGCAAGGCCGCGGCCACATGCCGGACGGCCGAGCCGCAGCTTGAACTGAACCCGCTGGCCGGCTACCCCCGCCCGCCCAACGACAACGGCCGCGGCCTGCACTGGTCGCCCGGCAACCAGCCCCTGCCGCGGGAGATCACCGCTTATTTTATGGACGAATTGCGGGCGATGAACATCAAATGGGTCAAGTTTTTGCAGGATGACCTGCCGTTCGTCGCCGATCCCTATTTGGTGGAACAGCTTGCCAGCAACGGCATCGAGCCAATCATGCGGGTTTACAAACCCGTCAACGAGCCGTACCGGCATTTACCGGAGTTGGTGAGCCAGGCCCAGGCGCTGGGCGTGCATTACTTTGAGCTGTACAACGAGCCGAATGTGGCCGGTCCGGCCGGGGGTTGGGCTGAGGGTGAACTGCCCAACGTGGAGCGCATGGTCGAATTGTGGCTGCTGGCGGCGCGGGATGTCCATGCTGCCGGGGGCCGGCCCAGCCTGCCGCCGCTGGCCGGAGGCGGCACAGTCGATGATCTGCTCTTTCTGCGCCAATTTCTGGACGGGGTGCGGGCCAGGGGCCAGGCCGATCTGCTCATAGGGGCATGGATCCCGGTACACAACTACTTTCTCAACCACCCGCTCGACTACCCGGCCGACCCGGTGAATGTGAATGATGTGCCGCTAACTGCGACCGAAATCGCCGCCCGCAACCTGACGCCGGATCAAGTCGAAGCGATCAATCAGGCCCGCCGCATCGCCAAGCTACCCCGCGAGCAGGGCGGCTTTTGGGTGGGCAACAGTATCGACGAGGACTCCAACGCCTTCGGCAAATTCGAGGCTTACGCTAACATCTTCTTTGATCGCTTTGGCTACTACCTGCCGGTCATCAGCACCGAGGGCGGGGCCACCATCGGCGCGGCCGAGGACCCGCGCTACCCGCCGGTCACCGCCGCCGATTTGACCGAGCGTACTCTGGCCGCCTATCACTTTATGCTGGACGAAGCGCCGCCCTACTTCTTTGCCCAGACCCCCTGGCTGATGGCCAACCAGGCCGCCGGCCACCCGGACGAGCGTTTTGAGCAGGCCGCCTGGTACAAAGATCGCCAGGGCGCGGCGCTGCCGGTCGTGGAGGCCCTCAAAGCCGATCCGCGCCGGCACGAAGTACGGCCAAACCAGTAGAATAAACTGCGTGACTGCGTAACTACTTAGCCAGCGCGACTCAAGTCGCTTTTGCAGGGCTTTCAGCCATAATGTCCGCCTACTTGGACATTAGTGAGCGTCCACGCCGGTGGACGACCGGCTTTAGCCCTGTAGGGGCGGTTTCAACCGCTGAGTAGTTACGTGACTGCAACAAATTCCAGTTGACCGTTGTGAATCCGGCGGTAGTAGCAAGTTGGCCGTGATTTGCCATCGGCGCCCCTGGTGTGGCAGGCGCCCTGGCCCAGCGGTCTGACCAAATAGAGCAGCGAGTTTTGCTCGCAATTCACTCGCACCTCAACCAGGGCCAGGGTGTCGCCGGAGGTAGCGCCTTTCACCCACAACTCTCCGCGGGAAGTGCTCCAAAACGCGGCCACGCCGTGCTCCAGGCTGTATTGCAGAGCAGTTTGGTTGGCGTAGGCCAGCAGCAACAGTTCCTTACTGTCGGCATCCTGCACCGCCACCGGCAGCACCGGCTCGCCGGCCTGGGCCACTTTTTTGAGTTTATCGAAATCGAGGCGCAGTTCGCGGCCTTCTTCAAGTTGTTTTGGGTCTATTGTTTGATTGGTTGTCATGACAGCAATGCCTCTGAGGGGAAGATAAAGAGATCGGGAGATTAGGGGTTGAGGAGTTTATTGGCCGGGAGTCTCTAATCTCAAATCACAAACCCCTTCACTTTGTTCCGCGGCAAATGTCGCAAATCTCTAATCTCCAACCCCCAATAACCCAGGCAGTTCAGTCAGGGCCTGGATTTCGTAGGTGCTGCTAATGTGGTTATTGTTTTGACCGGTAGGGTTAAACCAGCAGGTGTCGATGCCGTAATTCACGCCACCCTGAATATCGGAGGACAGGCTATCGCCGATGATGAGCGCCTGGGATTTGGCGGGGTAGTTCATCCGGGCAAAAGCAATCTCAAAAATCTGCGGATCAGGCTTGGCTGCGCCCACTTCCTCAGAGATGATGATTTCTTTGATATGGTCGATAATCGCCGAGCGTTGGAAACGGGGACGCTGTACCTCGGTGAGGCCGTTGGTGATGATCGCCAGCTTGAATTGGCCGGCCAGTTGTTTGACGACGGCTTCGGCCCCGTCGATCAAACAGGTTCCCAGAGCCAAATTAGCCAGATAGACCGGACTGAACCGGCGGGGGTCAGCCTGAATCGCGAGCGTTTGAAACAGCAACTCAAACCGGCGAGTCCGCAAGGTGCGCTGGTCGATTTGCCCCTGCTCAAACTCCTGCCAGACGGCGTGATTGACTTGCCGGTATACGGTTAGATATTGTTCCTCAAAAGGATAGCCCAGTTGGCCAAAGGTGTTTTGCAGGGCGTTCTTTTCGGCCCGGTCATAATCAAACAGGGTGCCATCGGCGTCAAAGAGGAGCCATTGGTAGGTCATAGACAGCTGCTGGAAGAGCTAACCTTCTTTCTCCCCAATAATTCGCTGCAAGAACATGCGGGTGCCGGGGTTTTGGGGATTGTCGAAAATCTGCTCGGGTGGCCCTTCCTCGGCGATGATGCCCTGCTCCATAAAAACCACCCGGTGCGAGACATCATGGGCAAAGGCCATTTCGTGAGAAACAACCAGCATGGTCATGCCTTCTTCGGCCAATTGGCGCATAACCGCCAGCACTTCACCGATCAGCTCCGGATCGAGGGCGCTGGTTGGCTCGTCGAAGAGCATCACTTTGGGCTGCATGGTCAAGGCGCGGGCAATGGCGACTCGCTGCTTTTGGCCGCCGGAAAGGCGATTGGGGAACTCATTCCGTTTTTCGCTCAAGCCAACTTTGGCCAAAAATCCTTCGGCAATTTCGGTGGCCTCCGGCTTATGCATCTTTTTCACCGTAACCGGGGCCTCGATGAGATTCTCGATCACGCTCAAATGAGGGAATAAATTGAATTCCTGAAAGACCATACCCGTCCGCAGGCGAATCTCGTGGACCGTCTGCTTTTGCTGCCTGGTCAATTTGTGCTCCTCCACCAGCACCGACAACCCATCCACAACCACCTCACCGTGGGTAGGCTGTTCCAGAAAATTGATGCAGCGCAACAAAGTCGATTTGCCCGAGCCGGAGCGGCCAATGATAGTAACCACCTCCCCCTGCTGGACTTCCAGGTTGATCCCTTTCAAAACCTCCAGCGGGCCAAAGCTTTTGTACAGATCATGAATTTCAACGATGGCCATGCTTAACGCTCCCCTCTGGACATATATCGTTCTAGCCGGACTTGTAATGCCGTAAAGATGATGGTCATCAGCCAATACCAGATGGCGGCGATGATGAGAGCTTCCAGCCCTCTAAAGTTGGCCCGGCCCACTTTTTGCGCCCGCCACATAATCTCCTGCACAAAGCCGGTGGCCGACACCAGGGCCGAGTCCTTGAGCATGGCGATGAACTCATTGCCGGTGGGCGGCACCACCAGACGCAGGGCCTGGGGCAGCACAATCCGGCGCATGGTTTGACCGGCGGTCATCCCCAGGGCCACCGCGGCTTCTCGCTGGCCTTTGCTGACACTCTCGATGCCGGCCCGGAAGATCTCACTCATATACGCGCCATAATTTAAGGAGAGAGCTAAAATCCCGGCCACCTCCGGCCTCAAGGTAATGCCCATTTGGGGCAGAGCCAGAAAAAAGAAGAAAATTTGCAGATAGAGCGGCGTGCCCCGGATCAGCGACACATAAAAACCGGAGATGGCCACCAGGGGTGGAATACCGGAGAGGCGACCCAGGGCCGACAGTAGAGCCAAGAAGCTGGCTACGATGATTGAGACAAAGGCAATCAAAATTGTGACCGGCACGCCTCTGCTAATAAAAGGCGCCCACGTTTTCATAAACTCGGTGTCTAATTGGATCGTGCTGATATGAATTGGGCCGAAATCAATGGTTACGCCACTAAAGATGAAGATCAACAGGCCCAGAATGATGATCCACCAGATTATTACCTGGATGCCAAACATGTACCTTTGCCGTTCTTGCTGGCGCAGCACCACTTCGGTTCGGGATAACGCTCGCTCTGCCATAACGCCTCTCCTTTGTCTATTTGGTTTTTACAGAAAAAGTGGAATGGAACAATCCCCTATGATTGTACCACTTCCACTTAGCGGTTAGCGGGCCAAGTCTAACACAGTCAGGTCGATGAGTCAACGAAACCCAAATAGTAAATTACACCTCTGCAACGGGTGCGTCCAAAATTTTTGGAAAGCACAGGGGGAATTGGGGGGTCACCCCCCACACCCCCCGGTCCGCCTAAAATGTCGGACACACCCTCTGCAACCGTCAGATAGGCTGACCGGCACGATCACTGCTATTTCCGAACCAAAATTAGCTGACAGTGCCGGTCACCTAAAAATCAGCCACTGTAACCGGTACTCTGACCAGTTGGCCATCTTTGTCTTCCTCCACCCGGTACAGATCGTCCACGCTGCCAATGCGGTCAATGAACAGGACGCCGTTCAGATGATCGATTTCATGGTGAACTACAACCGCATCAAACCCTGTAAACGTCCGGTCGAAGGGCCGGCCCCACTCATCCAGAGCGGTTACGCGCAGGTAATGCGGCCGGACCGTTTCGGCAAATAGACCGGGCAGGCTGAGGCAACCGTCAAAATCTCGCTCGTCGTGGCCGGCTGCCACAATTTCCGGGTTGATCAGGGCCAGCGGCGGGCCGGGTTCATCATCGTCACTGCGCCCGCCCAACCGCACCACCACAACCCGGCTATGAACATTGATCTGCGGCGCGGCCAGACCGATGCCATTAGAATTAGCCAACAAGGTATCCTTAAGATCTTTGACCAGCTTCTTGACTCGCCGGTTGACTACCCGGACCGGTTCACTTTTTTGGCGTAACGCCGCCGGATTTTCACTGAACAAAACAATTTTCTGAATCGACATCTCTACCTATAACTGAAAACTCTGCCCCCGCTCCGGCACATAGACCTGCGGAATGCCCTGTTGGCGGGCTGCCTCGGCCAGGGCGGTGGCATTCTCTAACTCACCATGCACCAGGAAAAGTTTTTGCAGGTTACCTTGCGTCTGAGCAGCTTGCAACCAGCCCAGTAAACCGTTATGGTCGGCGTGGGCCGAATAACCGGCAATTTTAATAACCCTGGCCTTCACCTCGTACTCGTCCCCAAAGATGGACACCACCGGCTGGCCATCCAAAATTTTGCGACCCAGGGTGTTTTCAGCCTGGTAACCGACAAACAAAACGGTGTTGCGCGGATCGGTGATGTTATTCTTCAAATGGTGCAAAATCCGGCCGGACTCACACATGCCCGAGGCGCTGATGATCACTGCGGCTTGCGGGTAATCATTGAGCGCCTTCGACTCCTCCACACTCCGCACATACTTGACCCCTTCAAAGCCAAAGGGGTCGCGGCTGCCGGTATCATTCAAAAAATCGATCGTTTCACGATCATACACCTCGGGATGGAGCCGGAAAATCTCGGTGGCATTCACCGCCAGCGGGCTGTCAACAAAAATATCGATCTCCGGGATCTCGTTATGCTCTAGGAGTTGGTGTAAGGCGTAAACGATTTCCTGGGTGCGCCCAACGGCAAAGGCGGGAATAATGACCTTGCCCCTGTTTTTGATCGCCGCCAGCACGGTCTGCTTCAACTCTGCCCGGGCCTGACCAGGCGACTCATGGATGCGCTGGCCGTATGTACTCTCCATAATAATGAAGTCAGCTCCGTCTACCGGCTGGGGATCGCGCAGGATGGGCAGATTCTTACGGCCGATATCGCCGCTAAAGACCAGCCGTTTCT
>CAYZHI010000185.1:0-643 GCA_964477335.1 uncultured Caldilineaceae bacterium
CGCAATTAAGTTGGATCGCGTCCTCTTTTCATCGCTCCATTATCCGGGTGACTATGGTTTGATCCCGCGTACCTTCTATGATGATGGCGACCCTCTAGATATTCTGGTGATGATTAATGAGCATACCTTCCCCGGTTGTATCATCGAAGCCAGGCCGATTGGCTTATTCAAAATGCTTGACCAGAATCTGGCCGATGACAAGGTTTTGGCCGTACCAGCGCGTGACCCGATCTTTGATGGCTACCGCGATCTCGACGATATCCCCCAACATTTCCTCAGAGAAGTGGCTCACTTTTTTGAGGTTTACAAGGATTTGGAGGGCAAGCGCACCAAACCGGTCGGCTGGGAGCCGGCTGAGGTCGCCAAGGCGGAAGTCAGCCGGGCCATTCAATTGTACCGGGATAAATTTGGCCGGGGAATGCATGTCTAGACGACCTGGCGTTTATGGCTGGTTGGCTCTGGCCATCCTGATTATCGCCACGTTAGCCTGCGCCACCAATACACCCATTGCCAGCGTAGCTACGGCCCGGCCCACCCGCACGCCGCTGCCAACCTTTACCTTGACCCCCATCCCGCCGACGCCTATGCCGCGCCCAACCGATACCAATACCCCCATTTTTACGGCTACGCCCCCCCCAACGCC
>CAYZHI010000185.1:653-7094 GCA_964477335.1 uncultured Caldilineaceae bacterium
CGCCTGCGCCAACCGATACGCCGGTCCCGTCTGACACCCCCGCGCCAACAGCTACGCCACCCCCAACGCCTGCGCCGCCGACCAATCCGCCCGTGCCGGCGGCTCCGCCGCCAACCAACACGCCGGTCCCAACGCCGCCCCCGGCAGCCCAACCTGAATCCCCGGTGGCTACACCCACGGCGACCCCCGAGCCGGCGACTCCCGGCGGGAGGTATGAACTACGTAACACGGAAGAGTCGAACAACTGCGCCCATGTTGCCGTCTTTGGTCGAGTGGTTGGCAAGGGTGATGATAAACCAGTTCAGTATGTAACGCTGGAAGTAACCGGGGACAAAAGCCCCTACAAAGGACCCTATTTTGGCAAAACCAATGAGCGCGGTGATTATTCTGTGGTTATCAGTGAGCTAAAGCAAGATGTGGATGGGGTTGAATTTAAAATACAGGTTCAGGAGAGCGGCAGCGTTATCTCAGAAGATGACTATGAATGGCAAGTGGACAGCGATTGTCACAGCGATGGGACGGTGCAGGTGATGGAAGTGAACTGGTACTGGAAATCGAACTAGCTGGAGCCAGGTCAAGAAACGCTCCCGAAAGGAATAATGGATGAGTATTAAACCGGATCATTGGATTGAAAAAATGGCTCGTGACTATCGGATGATCGAGCCATTTGAGGCCGGACAGGTTAAAGAAGGCGTCATCTCCTACGGGGTCTCGTCGTATGGCTACGATATCCGTGTGGCCGATGAATTCAAGATATTTACCAACGTCAATAATACGGTCGTCGATCCTAAGCACTTCGACAACCGCTCTTTTGTGGAATTCAAAGGGGCCATTTGCACTATTCCACCCAACTCCTTTGCCCTGGCCCGTACCGTGGAGTACTTCCGCATCCCCCGCGATGTGCTGACCCTCTGCGTAGGCAAATCGACCTATGCCCGCTGCGGCATCATCGTCAACGTGACCCCTTTTGAGCCGGAGTGGGAGGGCTTTGTGACCCTGGAGATTTCCAATACTACTCCGCTGCCAGCCCGCATTTACGCCAATGAAGGCATCGCCCAGGTGGTTTTCTTCCAGGCCGACGAACTGTGCCGCACCTCTTATGCTGACAAGAAGGGGAAGTATCAGAAACAGGCCGGCATTACCCTGCCGAAAATCGATGCCAAGTAGTTGCTACTCTTCCCTAAAAATAGTCTCGGCATAGCGCAGCAGCTCAGCCTTGCGTTCTGGCGGGGTCTCTTTTGAGTCCAGGTATAGTTCCAGCGCCTGCCGCGGGTTCAACTCTTCGGCGCTCACCTGGCCCAGGCGACGCTGCTGCACCCGGTCGATATCGCGCACAATGCTGGCTACGTAACCGGCCCCGCTCAGAGCTTGCCGGATCGGCCGGTCATCCAGCAGCATTTCCTGAGCCTCGCTGGCCTTGATGATCACCCGCACAATCGCCTCCTCAACCGGATGTTGCTCCAACTCATCCAAAATGTCGGTCATCGGATCGGCGGATTGGGTGACATCCAGCCGGATGGTCACAAAGGACCGGGCCTTGACCGGGATGAATTCCCAGGCGCACTTGCCCCGCTCAATCTGGGCAATCACAAAGCCTTTGCGTTCCCCTTCTTCGCCAAAGTCGATCCGTTCCAGGCTGCCGGGGTAGATAATGGGCGGGTGCTGGCCGCCGTTGAGTTCCTGGTGTTTGTGAATATGGCCCAGGGCCACGTAATCCCAAACCGGGTCGGCCAGTAGGCTTTTGAGGACCACCACATCCCGGCCAATCATCACACTTTGCTCGCTGCCCTGTTTGGCCTCACTCACCGACAGGTGCGCCGTCAACACCGCCGGAATATCCGGCTTCTCTTTGACCTCGGCGGCCAGGGCGGCAATGAAATCGGCCAGCATTCGCCCCAGCTCCAAATCAAGGTCATCGAGCGTCATATTCTTGAATTCGGTTTGGGCTAACAGGCGACTGCGCTGGGGATAGGGCACGGCGGCTACTTGCAGCGGCTGGCCGCGGCGGCAGGTCAACTGGTGAACTGCTTCCCGGTCGGCTACAATCACGCCCGGCACATCCAGCACCCCAAAAATCTCCAGACTGCTGGCGGCCCGGTCGGCGGAGGCCATATCATGGTTGCCCACCAACAAAACCACCGGCACGCCGGCGTCGGCCAGGCGCTTGATCCGGCGGGCAAATTCCCGCTGAAAGGTTGGGTTGGGGCGCTGATTCTTGTAGGCGTCGCCGGCAAAAATGCAAACGTCAACCTCTCGCTCCAGGGCAATGTCGATGACCTGGCTCAGCCTCCGTAAAAAATCAACCACCCGGCTGTTCAAGCCCGACTTGGAGTCCAGCCGGCCATAATTTTCCATGCCGATGTGAACGTCGGCCAGATGGAGTAATTTGATCGGTTCAGTCACGGGTAAGTAGCCCTATTTCTTTTTGCCGTCGGGTTTGGTTGACTTTTGGGCAGAGTCGGCCTGGGCCGGAAGTTCGCTCAGCTTCAATTCCAGGTAACTATCCCGCCCCTCCAGTTCCACGAGCACGGATTCGTTGATGACGTTAAGGCCGCGCACGGTGCCCGTCACGCCCGCCTCAACGGTAAGCTGGCTACCGACTTTGGGCATCGTTTGTCTCATCTCTACATAAAGCTCATTTTCGTAAGCCAGGCAGCACAACAGCCGGCCGCACAAGCCCGATATTTCCGAAGGGGCCAGCGGCAGGTTCTGATTTTTGGCCATCTTGATTGAAACAGAATGAAACTCGGTCAGCCAACTGGAGCAACACAGGCGGCGGCCGCAGCGGCCATAGCCGTCGAGGATTTTGGTTTCATCCCGCGCCCCCACCTGTTTCATCTCTACCCGAGTTTTCAGAGTGCGGGTTAACTCTTTGACCAACTCCCTGAAATCAACCCGTTGTTCGGCTACAAAAGAAAAGACCAGGCGGCTGCCATCAAAGCTGTATTCGGCCTCGAGTATTTTCATCGGCAGGTTCAATGCCTGGATCAGCTTTTCACAGTGGTCCAGAGCCTCAGCCACCTGAGCCTGGTGCGACATCGCCTCCAGCAAATCCACCGGAGTGGCCTGGCGGATTACTTTCTTGAGCTTACCTTTTATCTCACTCTCGGGCACATCGTAGGGCGGCTGAACCACCACCCCCATCTCTATACCGCGCGAGGTTTCGACAATGACCCGGTCATTGAACTGAAGGTCGGTGAGTGAACCCGGATCAAAAAAGTATACTTTTGTAACCGGCTTGAAGCGGATACCAACAACTTTGGGCATAATATTCCTCTAAAGACCCCCTCCCCTAGCCCCTCCCCTGATTCGGCGCGCAAGCGGGGGTAGGGGTCATAAAATCTTGTGCTTGCAGGTTAACACACCGGTAATCTCAATAACACCAGTTCCAAATTGAGGCGGGGATTTACGTTATGTTCCAGATTCTTGAGCGCCCGGCGAAGACTCGTCAGCGTGGCTATCGTCTGGTTTAGTTGGACCTGGCCGGCCAGCCGGGCCAGGCTCTGCTGCCAGTCCAGGTTAATCAGCCGGGCCTGGCTGCTGTTTTGTACCAGCAGCAGGTCACGCCAGATGGTTAGCCACAGGGCCAGCAACTCTTTGATAGCGTTCAGGTCCCGGCTGAGTTGGTGGGCATACGCCAGCCGCTCAGCCCGGCTCTGGCCGAGTAAATTCAATAACTCCTGCCAGCGCTGCTCTCGCCGGGCCAAAAAATCGTCGTCGGTCAACGCTCTGACGGCCCAACCCAACCGGCCGGCAGCCAATTGGGCCAACAGTTCGGCCTGTGGCGGTGAGGCGTGCCAGCGCGCTTGCAGGGCTGCCAGAATCTCCGGTTGGGGCAACGGCCTGAGCGTTAAAAGCTGGCAACGGGAGACAATGGTCGGCAGTAGTTTGCCGGGGTCGGTGGCCGTCAGGATCAAAACGGCCGGTCCGGCCGGCTCCTCCAACGTTTTGAGCAGGGCGTTGGCGGCGCTGGTGGTGGCCCGTTCAAAATTGCACAACAGAACTACCCGGAACGGACTTTCATGCGGCGACAGGGCCAACTCCCGCTGTAATTCCCTGACCTGTTCGATTTTAATGGGTTCGTCATCCTGGTCAAAAATGCGCACGTCGGGATGGTTGCCGCTGACAATTTTGCGGCAGGAAACACAATAACCACACGGCCTGTCTGCCCCCTGGCAGTTCAGGCGTTGCGCCAGATAACGAGCCAGCGTACTTTTGCCAACATGTTGCGGCCCGGCTATCAGCAGCGCCTGGGGAATGTGGTCGCGTTCGATTTGTCGGCTCAATAGCTCGATGGCCCAGCGGTGGCCCACAACCTGGAGCGCCGCGGTTGGTTTGATTTCCATTACGAATTACCCCAAAACTAACCGGTTGCTTAAAATCAAGCCGGTCTCATTCGTTCGATTCTACCATAAGCCTGACTAATCGCCAACTAAAAATCATTGTAACTATACCAGACGCATTTTAAAATTTCCGTAGGACGGCATCCTTATGCCGTCCGCTGACGCATAGGGATGCGTCAGCCACGGAAATTTTAGTGTGCGCTTAGAGTTACCTCCAATTTGAGTAACCCTGACCACCGACCGTCGACCACCGACCGCCGAAAAGACGGGTAACAGACAAATTCCAGCGGTCGACGGTCTGCCGTCGGCGGTCAAAAGGTCGTTGAGTTGACAAAACCCTGGCAAATTTGAGGGAAATACGTTAGCAAGAACGGGTTAAGCTGGCTGAGACTAAAGGCGGGGTAGATGGATGGTGAACGTGGTTCCCTGGCCTGGCTCACTTTCGACTTCAATGGAGCCGTTGTGGCGCTCGATGACAGCGCGGGTAATGGACAAATCCATGTTGTGGGGCTGATTATTGGGTTGGTAGAATGGTTCAAAGATATGGCGCATATCTTCCTGGGCAATCCCCGGCCCGCTATCGCTGATAATAATCTGAACATTGTAGCCAACCGCCCGGCTGATAATCCGCAACGTCCCGCCGCCTGGCATAGACCGGTAAGCATTCCTGATCAGGTAGAAGAGCGCTTGCTGGATTTGTTTGCTGTCCACCGACACCGGCGGCAAATTGGGATCGAAGCCGCGCACTAACTCTACTTTGTCGCTGCCGTTGTAATCCTCGTTGTATTTTGACCAGGCCGCTTCGATCAATTGATTCAAATCGGCCGTCTCTGGGTGGTACTCTTTTTGAATGGAGAAGTCGAGCAAACTCTGGATAATCTGTTTGCCCCGGAGGGCCTCTTTTTCTAACGACGACAGCAGCTCGATGTTTTCAGGGGTAAGGTCAAGCCGCTGCTGGAGTAAAGAGAGACTGTCGAGGATGTTGTTAATGGGCGCCGTGATTTCGCGGGCCACCCCGGCGGCAAAATAACCCAGCGTGGCTAATTTCTCCGTTTGGAGCAGTTGGCGATTGACCTTGTTCAAGGCAGCAGTCCGAACTTGAACCATTTTCTTCAACTCGCGGCTAGACTGTTCCGCCTTGCTAACATCTGAAGAGAGCCGGGCGTAGAGCCGGGCATTATCAATGGCAATGCTGGCATAATCGGCCAGCGCCATCAACAAGTTCAGGTGGCGGTCGGTAAAAGGGCGGACGGTGGTGGTATTGTGAACCGCCAGCACCCCAATGACCTGGTCGGTGACTTTGAGCGGCACATTGAGGAGTGACTTAACAAAGTAACCGGTCTTCACTTTAAACGAGTCATCCTGGTTAATGCCGCCAATCATCACCGGCCGGCCCGTACGGACCACCTGGCCGGCGATGCTATCCTGGATTTTGATGCGCAGATTCTTGGCGCTTTTTTCGCCCATGCCCCGTTCGGCCCGCAGGTACAGCTCACCGGAGTCCGGGTCGATGAGCATAAGCGAGCCTTCGTCGGCGCTGGTCAAATAGACAGCCGCCTCGACAATCCGGCTGAGGATCTGTTCCAGGTCTAGCAATGAGGTGACCGAGCGGCCGATGCCGTACAGAAAGCGCAGCTCTTGCACCCGGTTTTCAAGCTGCCGGTTGACCTGCAACACCGTTTGAGTCAGGCGGTCCCGCTCACGGCGCAGCCGCGACTCGGTCAAGGCCCGGTCGATGGCATTCAGCATCTCGTCGATGGCGAAGGGTTTGATGATGTAATCGCGCGCGCCCAATCTGAAAGCCCGGACCGCTGTGCCTTCCGAACCATGAAAGGTCATCAAAATGGCGGGGATGTCCAGGCCCTGTTCCCGCAGCGCCTCTAACAACTCCAGCCCACCCATCTGCGGCATCACCAGGTCCGAAATAATCAAATCGACCTGATAGCTGTTTAGCAACTCCAGGGCTTCAATCCCGTTGTGGGCCTGGATCATCCGGTAGCCATTCGGCTCCAGCACGTATTCGCCCAGAAAACTGAGGCTGTCATCGCGATCATCAACCGCTAAAACAGTTTCACCGGCCACACCTGTTCTACCGTGG
>CAYZHI010000186.1:0-7078 GCA_964477335.1 uncultured Caldilineaceae bacterium
AGAGTGGGGCTTATCAGCAGAGCAAGTTGCTGCGGAGTATGAGCTGAGCCAAACTCAGGTAAAAGAGGCTTTGGCCTTTTACGAGGCGCATCGCCAGGAGATTGAGTTGGAAATGGCGGCCGAGCAGTCGCTTGAGGCTGGTAATGGCTAAATTTTTGGAGATGTCTATGTCAGCACATCCACTCAAGGAAAAAGTTGCCCTGGTTACTGGCGCCGGCCGGGGCATTGGCCGGAGCATCGCCCTGAGCCTGGCCCGGCACGGCGCTCGAGTCGCCCTGACCGCCCGAACCGAAGCCGAACTGGAGGCCGTGCAGGCTGAGATTGAAACCTTTGGCGGCCAGGCGGCCTGCTTTCCCAGCGATATCACCCAAGAGGCCCAGGTGATAACTCTGATTGGGCGCACCGTTGAGCGGTGGGGACGGCTTGATATCCTGGTCAATAACGCCGGTATGGTCCTGGGCAAACCGCTACAGGAGACCAGCGCCGCGGAATGGGATCAGGTCATGGCGGTCAACGCCCGCGCCCCCTTCTTGCTTTGCCGCGAAGCCATCCCTTTTCTCAGCCAGCAGGATATTTCGTTTATTATCAATATCGCCTCCGTGGTGGCCACTAAAGGATATATCAATCAATCGATCTACGGCGCGTCCAAACATGCCCTGCTGGGGATGAGCAAGGCCCTGGCCAAGGAAGTTCAAGAAGATGGTATTCGGGTGCATGTCATCAGTCCCGGCGGGGTTGACACGGAGCAACTTGGTCTGGCCCGGCCCGAGCTGGACCGGTCGGTATTGATGCAACCGGAAGATATTGCCGATATTGTGCTATTTTTGGTGACCCGTCAGGGCAACGCCGTTATTGACGAGATCAACGTGCGACGGGCTGCCTCGACTCCGTGGGCTTGATCGATGCAAGAAATTGACGGGCAGGAAACTAACCCCCTCAAGCAGGCTGAGGCTCTCGGCGTCAACCAGATCAGACGCCATATTCTCCTCTGCTGCGACCAGACCAAACCCAAATGTTGCGACAAAGAGGTGAGCCTGGAGTCATGGGCCTATCTGAAGCGACGCCTCAAAGAATTGGGGCTGGTTGGCAGCGGCGGCATCTACCGGACCAAGGCCAATTGCCTGCAAATCTGCACCCAGGGGCCGATTGCCGTGGTCTACCCGGAAGGTAGCTGGTACCACTCCTGTACCCCGGCCGTGCTGGAACGGATTATTCAGGAACATTTGATTGGCGGCCAGGTGGTGCAGGACTATCTTATTATCCAGCACCGGCTCCCGCTGAGTGATGAGGTAAAACTATGAGCCGTAACAAGCGCGTTGTAGCCCTGGCCGGCGGGGTGGGAGGAGCCAAGTTAGCCGATGGTCTGGCCCAATTGGTACCGCCTGAGAATCTGTCCATCATCGTCAATACCGCCGACGACTTTGAACACCTGGGCCTCCACATTGCTCCGGACGTGGATACGGTCATGTACACCCTGGCCGGGCTGGCCAACCCCAAAACCGGTTGGGGGGTTAAAGATGAAAGCTGGAACACGATGGCGGCCCTGGCCCGTTACGGTGGACCTATCTGGTTCCAACTGGGCGACCGGGATTTGGCCACCCATTTGCTGCGCACTCAGTGGCTGCGTGAAGGCTATCCCCATACCTGGGTCACCCGAGAGTTGAGCCGGCGATTAGGCATCCGCTGCGCCATTCTGCCGATGACCGAAGAACCGGTCCGGACGATGGTGCAAACCGAGGCGGGGGAGTTACCTTTTCAGGAATATTTTGTCGCGCAGCAATGGCAGCCGGTGGTCACCAGCATCCGCTTTGCCGGGATCGAGGCGGCTCAACCCAGTCGAGAGGTGGTTAGCGCGCTGCGTACGGCCGACATTATTGTCTTTTGCCCCAGCAATCCGTTGGTCAGTCTGGAGCCGATTCTGGCGT
Source organism: uncultured Caldilineaceae bacterium (assembly GCA_964477335.1). Classification (GTDB taxonomy): domain Bacteria; phylum Chloroflexota; class Anaerolineae; order 4572-78; family J111; genus CAYNLK01. The sequence continues at coordinate 1,926 of CAYZHI010000186.1, forward strand.
TACCCAGTATGCGGCGGATTTTGAGCGCCAGCCGGGTACCCAAAGTGGCCGTGTCGCCAATAGTGGGTGGGCAGGCCCTTAAAGGCCCGGCAGCCAAGTTGATGACTGAGTTAGGGTTGGAAGCATCGCCGCTGGGGGTGGCCAAACACCTCCGGGATGTGCTGACCCATTTTGTGCTGGATCACGTCGATCAGGCTTACCAGGATGCTATCAGCGATTTAGGGTTGCGCACCCTGGTGACCGGCACGGTGATGCTGAACCGCGCCGACCGGGCACATCTGGCCGGTGAAATACTGGCGTTTGTGGAGAAGTAGCAGGCAGGTAGCAAGTAGCAGGTAACACGTGGCCGGTGGCAAGATAGCAGGAAACAAGGGGCAAGGTAGCAGCCGGCAAGACGACACGTCAAGATTTACAGTTGGGACTTATCGTAAACTACGGCGCTTGCTCAATGGCCAGACAGTTGACAATCAACGGCTCCTCGATATCGAAGATGGGGACCAGATAATCGTCCAGGCGGATGGCCAGATAGGCGCTTTCACCGCCATCAAAGCGCATGGCCCGGTCAACCTCGATCCCCCACCTTTGCCCCAACTTGATAATATTTTCGGCATGCTCCCGCAGCGTTAAGCCGTAAGAGCCGGTAATAAAGAGATATTTGCGATCTTTGGACAGGGCTACGGTAACCTTAGCCCAACGGGTATCCCGGTAATAGTCCAAATCCTCAGGCTCAAACCACTCCTGCTCCGGGTTGTAATTATATGCTCCATCCCACAAAAAGATGGGACCGCCGCCCCAAGAGACCGTGGTCCGGTCGTATTCCGCCCGTTCCCGGATTACATCGATATCGAACCGGCCGTCCCGCTCAAACAGAGCCGCCCGGCCCAGGTGAAAAAACAGGTCGCGGCCGGTTTCGGTTTTGTTGCTGCCGTTCAAACCGTGATAATCGGCGTCGGTAACGACCAATGAGTCAGGCGACAGGCAATAGGAGGGTGTAATCAGCGTCCCGCGCTCGGAACTATTAGGGATGATATTGCGCAACTGATAACCCGGCTCTGCCAAATCGACCACCACATGATGGACCTGGTCAAAAGCAATATAAACGATCCCCGGGGCAATTTGATAGGTTTGCTGGGAGAGGGCAATTGTCCGCAAGCGAGCCAGGGTAGCCGGGTCGGCGGCAATGAGCGCCTCGATTTGCCGGGGACTCAGCCGCTCATTCTGCGGACAGTCAGGGCAATCGGTCCGGCGAACCGGCGGCTTAGAGCGCATAAAGAAATTGAATTCGTACTCAAGCGTGGGCAGCGGCGCCGCGGCCAGACCACAGCCGGCCGCGTTGCAGCGGGCCAGGTCGAGCGTGGGAGTTGGGGTGGCGGTTGGCGTGGCCGTATTGGTCGGCGTTGGGGTCGCGGTCGGGGTTGAAGTCGGGACAGGGGGGGTGGGGGTTAGCGTATTCGTTGGGGTTGGGGGCGCCGTCTCAGGCGTGAAGTCAACAGCCACCGGCGTCTGCAATGCGATCGACTTCAACGGCGTTGGCCCCAATGATGAGACGACCCGGCCAAGCCCGGCGATAGCCAGCAACAGGGCGATGGTAACTGAAGCGCCAATAATGATGGCCGCGTCGGCAGAGAGCGGCGGAGAGACTCGTGGTGACGGCATAGACCTTTCTGCGAGGAGCGCCTTTTAGAGATTATGACTGCGCTTCAGCTCGGTCAACAGACCGACCACATCCGGCTCCGGCCACGGCGACAGGCCCAACGGGTCGTCAAATTCGACCTGGCCCAGCAGCACTCTGAACACATTACCCACCCCAGGCGCCAGGACCTGAAGATTATAGCCGCCCTCCAGGGTAAAGACAATCCGGCCCGCACATAATTCTCCGGCCAGGTCGACCAGGCTGCGGGCCAGCCAGTGATAGCCGGTCAGGCTCAAGCCCAGGCTGGCCAGAGGATCATCCCAATGGGCATCAAAACCGGCCGACACCAGTATGAGCTGGGGTTGAAAGCGACGCACCAGTGGAAAAACCACCTGACCATAGAGTTGCTTAAAACCCGCATCACCCACATAAGGTCTGAGCGGCAGGTTGACCTTAGTGCCCCTGGCTTCACCTCGCCCAATCTCATCCAGGGCGCCGGTGCCGGGATAGTAGGGATATTGGTGGCTGGAGACAAACAGAACCGAGGGGTCTTCGTCCAGGATCGCCTGAGTGCCGTTGCCGTGGTGGACATCAAAATCGATGATGGCCACCCGCTCCAGGCCATAATCAAATCGGGCGGCTCGGGCGGCCAGGGCCGCGTTGGCAAACAGGCAAAAGCCCATTGCCCGGCTGTAGGTCGCGTGGTGGCCGGGCGGCCTGACCAGAGCAAAGCCATTGTCCAGCTTGCCCGCCAGCACCGCCGCCGCCAAATCGATCAACCCGCCAACCGCTTTGAGGGCCGCCTCATAGGAAAATTCGTTGGTGTAGGTATCGGGGTCCAGCATCCCGCCGCCGCCCCGGCTGGTTTCTTCGACCAATTGCAGATGGCGGGGGTGATGGCCGCGCAGCAGCTCCTCCCGGCTGGCCGGCCGGCTGCTTACCGGCGTGAGGGCCGGCAGAAGGTTGGCGTTGGCCAGATAATCCATAATCGCCGTCAAACGGCGAGCATTTTCCGGGTGCCCCGAGAGGTTATGTTTGGTGAAGATTTCGTCAAATACGTAGCCGGTTGGCATAAGGCGCTATCCAAAATTTGATGACTGAGTTGAACAACAATCGGGTATGGTAGCATAACGGGAATGAGATGCAAAATCTAACATCGATTGTTCAAATTTGTTTTCTCAGCGAGTCCATCTCTGCCTCAAATTTCTGTTTGCAATCCGGACACATGCCGTGGGTAAAGGCGGCCTCGGAGTGCGTTTCCAAATAGGCTTCCAACCTGACCCACTGGCCTTGCTCATCCTGAATCTTGCGGCTGCACCAGGCGCAGATGGGCACGATTCCACTTAAGGTTTTGATAGTGGCTAAAGCCTCCATTAATTCGGCGTTACGCTGTTGCAGCTCCAGGTTTTGCCGGGCCAGTTCTTGATTCTTGAGCTGTAATTCTTTTTGCAATCTACTGAGGGTCAGGTGGGTTTCAATCCGGGCCAGGACCTCTTCGACCTGAAACGGCTTGGTAATGTAATCGACGCCCCCAATCAAAAAAGCGGTGACTTTGTCCAGGGTTTCATCCAGGGCGCTAATAAAGATAACCGGGATGTTGTGAGTACGCTCGTCTGCTTTCAACATCCGGCAAACTTGATAGCCATCCATTTCCGGCATCATAATATCGAGCAGGATCAGATCAGGCGGTTGGGCCTGCGCGGCCAGCAAGGCCATCTGACCATTTGCGGCCGGTCGAATTTTATAGCCTTGTTCGGCCAATATTTCGGCCAGGAGCCGCAAATTGGCCGGGATATCATCAACAATCAGGATGTCGGCTCGGGCTATGTCGGCTTGGTACTCACTCATTGCTGCTTTTCTTGGCGGCCTGGATTAAAACTAGCATCACTCCAAATTTGAACTCATCCACTAATGCGGTCAACTCTTCACTCATTGCGGCATCGTAACCGTGAATCTCCTCGATCAGATTTTTGATTGCATCTATGTCAAGGCGGGTAACAGCTTCTTCCAGCCTGACCAGTAACTCACCGGGCAGGCTTTGCCAGGCCCGGACATCAACTTTTTGGTCAAGGTATGAAAGCTGCTGATGCGGGTCTGATTCTGCGTAGACAAAGCGAACCCCCAGATGTTGGGTCAACATTTCAAAAATATCCGCCTCGCGGAATGGTTTGCGCACAAAGTCATCGCAACCGGCCTGCAAAACCCTGGTTTGCTCTTCTTCCAAACTGCCGGCGCTGATGGCAATGATGACGGTACCGAGCGTCTGGTTGTGGGTTTTAGCCTTGATCTGTTTGACGGCTTTGTAGCCATCAATTTCTGGCATCCGCAAATCCAGCCAGATCAGATGAGGCTGCCAGCTTGTCCAAATTTCGATGGCTTGCCGGCCATTTTCAGCCTCCTGCAATTCAAACCCCAGGGGGGCCAATAATTCAACCAACAGCCGGCGATTGTCCCACTTGTCGTCCACAATCAACAGGCGATAAGCCGGTTGCCCCGGCTCCAACCCTACCACTCGTCTGTCGATAGCCGCCTTTTGCGCTGGAGCAGTTTCACACAGCTTTACTTGAATGTCAAAACTTAACATTGTCCCCTGCCCTACCTCGCTCTCAACCCTAATTTCACCCCCCATTAACTGCACGAACTTCTGACTGATTGCCAACCCCAAACCGGTGCCCTCCTGCGCCTGCCGGCCGGTTCTAGTTTGCGTAAAGGCTTCAAATAAGGTAGCCACCTCTTCCGGGGCAATGCCTGGGCCGGTGTCGCTGATGGAAAAATTGAGCAGGTAGGCTAATTCCTGTTTTCTGATCCCTACTCGAACCGTCACACTCCCTGCTTCGGTAAACTTAACCGCATTGCTCAACAAGTTCATCAATACCTGCCGCAGCTTGATTTCGTCGGCACAAATGTATTGCGGCACATCCGGCAAACGGTCAAAAATTAAGCGCAAACCTTTGTCGGCGGCGCGGAGTTGAAACATGCCTTCAAGATCGCCAAGCAGCCGGTAGAGATCAAAGTTTTTTTCTTCAAGGCTCATCCGCCCGGCCTCGATTTTGGAAAGATCGAGTACCTGGTTGATGAGCGTCAACAGATGTTCGCCGCTGGTAGTGATGACAGCCAGGTTGTCCTGATGTTTGGGCGGCAGATTGGGATCGCGAGCCATCAGTTGGGCAAAGCCCAGAATGGCATTGAGCGGGGTGCGCAGTTCATGGCTCATATTGGCTAAAAACGCGCTTTTGGCCCGGTTGGACACTTCGGCGGCGTCCTTGGCCTGGCGGAGCGCCTCGTCAGCCTGCACCCGTTCGGTGATATCGCGAATGGCTGCAATATGCACCGGCCGTCCCCGCCAGTTGAAGTGACTCGCCGTGATTTCAACCGGCAAGACTGCGCCATCATTCTTGCGGTGGAAACGGACGGGGATACTCGTCAGGTAATTCTGCATAGCTTGCCGGGTCTTGTCCGGCTCGGCCGAAAGGTCCACGTTTCGCTTTTGCAGCAACTCATCCCGGCTATAGCCATACAT
>CAYZHI010000187.1:0-7062 GCA_964477335.1 uncultured Caldilineaceae bacterium
TTGGGCTTGCCGGTGGGGGTTGTGATCGGCCTGGTCATTCACCTGGTTTGGCAGGGCCTGGTTGGGCTGCCAAACGGCTCGGGGGCGGTCGCTGTAGCCGTCGAGGAGCCGGACTCGCCGGAGAGCGCCGCGCAATCCGAACCTCGCTCCGGCCTGATCCTGTCTGAATATCATTTGCTCTTGATCGGTTTGTTGGGCGCCTTCATCGGTCACTTCATCGAAGTCCACTTCGTTTTTTCGATTGCCGCCACCTACACCTATTTCTGGAGTTATGCCGGCTTGCTGGTAGCCCTGGCGATGATGAGCCGGTCGGCTGCCCTGGCGCCGGCGAGTCAGCCGGTCAGAACAGCCGTGGCGACCGAGACCGGGGGCAGTTCTTCCGGGCAAGCTGCGGCTGAAACCAGTCCAGACCGTGATGAGCCTGAATTTCTGGGAAGAGGGCGCCGGCAAGCCCGGAAAGGCAAAGGACGTCAGGTTGTCCACAAGAAGAAAGTGGCCGGCGGGGCTGCTGCCCCGGTCGTCGGAGGTGGAGACGACAGTTGGGAAGTTTGGGTCGGGGGTCAAGGCTTTGCTATGGCCATCATTCTGATTATTTTGACCTTTGACTTCATTACCCCTCGCTTTCAGTTCCAGTTTGCCGATAGAAACAGTATGAGCTTGTTATGGATGTTTGTCATCACCTGGCTGGTGGGACTGGCCATTACCGTGTCTGAAGTGGCCATCTATCGTGACCGTTGGGGCGGCCAGGTAGCCTGGTGGCGAGCCATCGTGCTCTTTGTGGTCACCTCGTTTAGCTACTTTTTCTTCTACAACTTGGCCCACCGGCTGCAATTTAACCGGCAAATCACCGTAACCTCCCTGGATGATGTCATCAGGGCGGCTGATGTGCTGGCTTACGGCCTGGTTATCTTCTACATCTTTTTACTGCTATTGATGCTCTTGTTGGCCCTGACGCTGGCCTGGCGCCAGATGGCTCGACTGCCGCTGTGGCGGGCTGAACTGATCAATGTGTTACTTTACCCCGTCTTAATTCTGGCGATGGTGACGGTGGTTTGGTTCAAGAATGTCAATGTAGTGCGGGCCGACATCTACTTGAAAGAAGGCGACCGATATCGCAACAGCGGCCAGTGGGAGCAGGCCGTTGCTCTGCACAAAAAAGCCAGCGCTATCGACGCCGATGAAGATTTCTACTACCTGATGCTGGCTCTGGACTACCAGTTAATGGCTCAGGATCAGAATCTCGATCCGGCCCAGCAACAATTAGCCTGGCAAGAAGGTGAGCGCATTGCCCTGGAAGCCCGGCGAGTCAATCCTTACAATCCCGATAATACCGGCAATATGGGCCGCTATTACTTTACCTTAGGTCAGGCGGCCAACCGGGAACGCCTGGGCGACGCGCTCCAATATTTTCAAAAAGCCATCCTCTTGGCCCCATCGAATGTGGTTTATCACAACCTGCTGGCCCAAACTCACTACATTTTGCAAGATTACCAGGCCGCGCTTGAGCGATTGCAGACTTCTGTCTCGATTGATGATCAGTATGCCCCCACCTGGTTGCTGCTGGGCGATACCTATGCAGCCATGGGCAACGCTGCCGGCGCCCTGGAAGCTCATCGCCAGTCGATTGCCCTGGCCAATGACTTCTTTGATCAATTCCTTGATCAACGGCTCAACTTCTATATCTCCGCCGGGCGGTTACCAGACCTGATCACCGCGCTTCAACAAGTTGCCCAGACCCGGCCTACCGATCCCACCCTCCCCTGGGCCATCGGCCATGCCTATAATCTAAGCGGTCAATTGGACCAGGCCTTGCCCCACTTTGAACAGGCGCGTCAATTAGGAGACGGGTCGGACCGGCTAACCCGAGAATTGGCCAACGCCTATCTGGCCCTGGAGATGTTTGACCAGGCCTTGCCTAATTACCAACGCCTGTTAGAATATAATCCCAATGATCCCGAGGCTCATAGCGCCCTGGCCTTTATCTATGCCCGCCAGGGCCGCCTGGCCGAAGCCATTCAAGAGAATCAGATCGTCCTGCAACTGCTGCCCAGTGATTATGATAGCTTGAAGAATCTGGCTATTCTGTACCAGCAACAAGGGCAGTGGCAAGAGGCGTTGGCGGTTGCCCGGCAGGCTCAGGCGGTAGCCCCGGAGGCGGAACAACCCAGTTGGCAGCAGTTCATTGCCGATCTCGAGCAGCAAATCGCAGCTACTGGTTAATGGTAACGGAGGTATAATCCCAAAATGTACCAGCAACTTCTGGCTAAAATTGAAAACCAATCCGCCAAAGTGGGGGTCATTGGCCTGGGCTATGTCGGACTGCCTCTGGCCGTTGGCATGGCCAAAACCGGCTTCCCCGTTATTGGCATCGACATCAGCCCGGCCAAGGTTGAGTCTATCAACCTGGGCGTCAGCCTCATCCCGGATGTGCCCTCGGCCGAGCTGGCCCCACTGGTCGAAAGGGGGGCGCTGGTCGCCTCCACCGCTTACGAGGCGCTCAAAGCGACCGACGTTATCTTCATCTGTGTGCCTACCCCGTTTGACTCAATGAAAGCGCCCGACCTGACCTTTGTCCGGCAGGCTGCGGAGGGCATTGCCCCCCGCTTGCAGCCAGGCCAACTGATTGTATTGCAGAGCACCACCTACCCCGGCACCACCGAGGAAATTGTCCAACCCATCCTTGAAGCAACCGGCCTGGTGGCCGGCCAGGATTTCTTTCTGGCCTTCTCGCCCGAGCGGATCGACCCCGGCCGCCAGGATTTTACTGTGGAAAATACGCCCAAAGTCGTTGGCGGCATCAATCAACCATCCGCCGAGTTAGCAGCCAGGCTTTTTGCCAAGCTGACGCCCCAGATTCATATCGTCTCCTCGCCCCGCGCCGCCGAAATGACCAAATTGCTGGAGAATATTTTTCGCAGCGTCAATATTGCCCTGGTCAATGAGTTGGCGCTGCTATCGGAGCGGATGGGCATCAACTTTTGGGAGGTCATTGAAGCGGCCAAAACCAAACCCTTTGGCTTCATGCCCTTCTATCCTGGCGCCGGTGTGGGCGGCCATTGTATTCCGGTTGACCCCTACTACCTGTCGTGGAAAGCCCGCGAATATGATTTTTATACCCGCTTCATCGAGCTGGCCGCCGAAGTCAACGGCGATATGCCCTATCACACGGTTAATCTTATCCGCCAGGGGCTGAATCGTTTTGGCAAGAATCTGCGCGGGGCCATTATCCTGGTGTTGGGAGTTGCTTTCAAGCCGGATATTGACGACGCCCGCAACTCCCCGGCGGAACGGGTGATCGAGTTGTTGCTCAAGGAAGGCGCTCGGGTCTCCTATCACGATCCCTTTGCTCCCCATTTCCGGGTCGGCGGCGATGTGGTGCTCAAAGAGGTGGTCCAGCTTGACAGCGTGCCCTTGACCGCGTCGTTGTTGGCCCAGACGGACTGTTGCGTGATCGTGACCGGCCATCGCCAGATCGATTATGACTGGCTGGTGCGCGAGAGCCTGCTGGTGGTGGATGCGCCCAACGCCACCCGCGCCGTAACTCAAGGCCGCGATAAAATTATCCGGCTGGGTTCGCCGAATTAACAGCTACTTTTCAGGTAACCGGCACTGGCAACTCAGGGTGGTTTGGAACCGCTGCCCAAGTGCCTGTCATTCAGTCTGGAAATCGTGGTCCAAGTGCCGGCGCCTTATCTGCCTAAAATTCTAAATGTACCTTCGGGTGAACCGCTCGTTTGCCTTACTGCCGCCACGTGATACAATCCTATGTGCTAGCGAAAAAATTCAAATGCAAGGAGAGTATTGTGCCAAAACAGTATAGCAATTATCCAAAGATGGTGATCGATCCGGCCAAAAGTTACCAGGCTACCATCAAAACCGACCAGGGAGATATCCAGATTGACCTGTTCGCCGCGGCAGCCCCCAAGACGGTTAACAACTTTGTCTTTCTGGCCCGCGACAAATTTTACGACGGGCTGACCTTCCACCGGGTCATTGACGGCTTTGTCTCGCAGGGCGGCTGTCCTAACGGCGACGGCCGCGGCGGCCCGGGCTACCGTTTTGAAGATGAAACGGTTGGCAATCCTCACCAGCACGAAGCAGGCAGTTTGAGCATGGCCAACGCCGGTCCCAATACCAACGGCTCCCAGTTCTTCATCTGCCACGCCCCCCAACCCCATCTTGATGGTAAACATACCGTTTTCGGTAAGGTAAGCCGCGGCCAGGATGTCGTAACGTCGTTGAACAACGGCAGTGTAATGACGGAGGTCGTCATCACCGAGAGGTAGGTGATTGGTTTAGGCGATACCACCGACCGTATTGTGATTGAGCCGTAACGCCTCCATCATGGCAAACCAGGGACGCGGCTGATCGTAAAGATCAGTCGTGTCCTTTTTATGTTCCACGAAATTACTCCTCAAAAAGATAATGCAAACGTATCAGAAAAAATGGGTTGTTTGCATCTTCAGTTTTTGCCGGTAGTTCGGTTATCATATACCTGTAGAATCCAAAAATATGCTCAAACTGTCTGCCAACGACGTCAGGCGGTTTGAGCATTATAGCTACCCAGAAAAGTTTTTTCCAACTATTTTGGGCCGGGATTTGGAGACACTTGCACCTGCGCCGCAAGTGCAGGTGTTAGGAGATTTTTGCCTTCATCTTTTATCCCCAAATCTCCTAATCCCGGCGAAAACTTTTCTGGAGCTCTATAATCCAATCTCTTACCAGTTTTGCCCCATTGGCCATATTCAATCTGAATATCGCGACTACGATTGCTTTCGCAATCACACTCACTTAAGTAGTTCAAACCTGTTACCTCGTAATCACAATCAATAATCAATTAGCGCTGTCTCCGGTCCACCCGTCTCAGTCAATATCGGTTACACTGGTCGCTTCGATTCGAATTTGTGACACGGCTTGCCAAACATCTATTGTCAGGATCATAACTCCAATTGAGAAATTGTTGGCGGGAGGATAGCTATGGCTGCACTCCAAGGGGGAGGTTATCGACCTCCGGTCCATCCTGTTCAACAAGAATCGTGGCCGGTCAGACTATTTACGTTTATTGAACGGACGATGAAGTGTCGCCGGTACGGTTGTTGGATGTGCGGTAACTGCATTTTGCCGGTAACTGCCAATATTTGTCCGATGACCTGCGCCAAGGGGCTGCGCAATGGCCCGTGCCGGGGTTCCTCCCCGGAACATTGTTTTGTTGATCCCTCATCCAGTTGTACCTGGTTCAAAATCTGCCAGCAGGCCGAGCAGCAAGGCCGGCTAGACTCGCTGTTGGAGATCAACGCCCCGCTCGACTATCGTCAGGTAGGTTGCCAAACCACACTGACTACCTATAAACAATGGCGACAGCGCAATCGCGGCCCGCATTTGCGCGATCTGTTCAAGAATCGCCCGCAGTTTGAAAGCGATTGGGCCGCCTTTCAGTATGATCTGCGCCAGCCGGAGTGGTGGCAGGGCGATAGCCGCTACCATCCGCCGGCCTACCAAGAGCCGCTGTCTCACCTGGAAGCCACACTGCGCCAGGGCAAGTTTGCCATTACCGTCGAGGTCGCTCCCCCGATGGAACCGAGCGGTGAGCGTATTGCTGAGGTGGCAATCCGGCTCAAGGGGCTGGTCGATACGGCTAACTTTACCGACAACCCGCTTGGGCTGGCCCGTATGAGCGGCCTGGCCTGCGCCATGCATTGCCTGGAGCAGGAGCTGGAGCCGGTTTTGCAACTCCAAACTCGACACCGCAGCCGCTACGACTTTGAGGCCGAGGCCGTGGGCGCGGCGGCCGTCGGCGTCCGCAACATCATTTGCCTCACCGATGATACCGGTCGACTTGGCCCTGGCCCGGCCCCCAAGCCTGAATTCTATGATCTGGATGCGGTGCAGGCCCTCTGGATGCTGCGGCGCTTGCGCGACGAAGGGATCAACGTGGCCGGTGAACCGGTTGACTACCGGCCCCACTATTTCCTCGGTGCAGTCGTCTCGCCCTATGCCGCCCTGCCCCGTTACGAGGCGATCATAACTGAAAAGAAGATCAATGCCGGGGCTCAATTTCTGCAAACGCTGCCCATCTTTGACCTGGACCGCTTCAATGAATGGTTAGACGCCCTGGACCGGCGCCAGTTGCTGCAAAAAGCCTACCTGCTGCCGAGTGTGGCAATCCTCAAAAGTCCTCGCCATGCTCGCTTTATGGCGAATGACGTGCCCGGCGTCTACATTCCGCCAGCCGTGATGGCCCGGATAGAGAATGCCGTTGATCCGGTCGAAGAAGGCATCCAAATTGCCCTCGACCTGATCAACCAACTCAAACAAACCGAAGGCGTCCACGGTTTGCATATCCTGGCCCCTAATCTGGAGGAACTTGTACCCCGCCTGGTCACCGTAACGGCGCTCAAAGAGACCAAACCGCGGCCACGTTCTACCCGAAGCTCAGGTTCTACCAATGGTAAGCAGCAGCCTCCCCGCAATCCGACCTTGAATTTTGATAATTTTTCGGTCGCCGAGTATCTGCGGAAGTTGTACCCGTGACGGGTAAGGAGGGACTATCGTGTTTGTTAAAGATAAGATGACGCCCAAACCGATCACGGTCACCCCGGAGCTACCGATTAGTGAAGCTCAACAGCGGATGCAACGGCACAATATCCGCCATTTGCCGGTCGTCGATACGGAGCAGCATGTTGTGGGCCTTTTGACCCGTGAAACCATGCTCCAGGCCGTGCCGTGGTCCCAGGTTGCCCTGAGCAGCCTGGAAACCCAATACATTCTGTCCAAAATCAAAGCCGGCAAAGTGATGATCCGGGAGGTCACCACGATCACCGAAGATGTACCCGTCGAAGAAGCCGCCCGGATTATGGTCGATCACAAAATTGGCTGTCTGCCGGTGGTCCGCCAGGACCAATTGGTCGGCATCATCACCGACATCGATCTGCTGGCCGTGACGATGGAGATGTTGGGCGCTCGCCAGCCAGGGCTGCGCCTGTCGGTTCTGGTGCCCCACCGGCCGGGCGAAATCGCCCGGTTGACCGGCGCTATTGCCGCTATTCAGGGCAATGTCACCGC
>CAYZHI010000188.1:0-7033 GCA_964477335.1 uncultured Caldilineaceae bacterium
GCACTATTGCCGGCCAGCCGTGCTGGCGAGCCAGTGTAACTGCCTGAGCCAACTCCGCCGCACTCTCAACTGCCAGCCACACCTCGGCCGGACCACCGATCCGAAAGGTAGTGTGGGCGGCGAGTGGTTCGTTGCGCCGGGTCCGGTCGCCAAAAGTTACCGCCAACTCGGCCAGGAGTCGGTCAATGACGGTCGGCGGTTGCTGGCCGGCGGTTATGCTCATCAGGCCGCCGGCGAGATCTCATCCAGTTCAGACAACTCGGCCATAATCCGGTGGAGCATCATCTGGCGCGCCGCCCGTTCCTCGACGAGTTTCCTGAAATAGGTAGCTTCAGCCTGTTCCGCCGCGGTCAACGGAACAGGCGGCTGGCTCTGGCTCAGCGGTTGTGTCCCATTTCTTTCAAATTTGATCAGTTTTAATTGCCTTTCAGTCATTTTAGCTCTCCTCAAAAATAGTTGGTTGCCATTCCGGAGTGTCAAAGTGCACTTTGACACTCCAGGAAGTCATCTATTTAATTTTTCCAAAACCCATTCACCGACCTGATAGCCATCACCGGCCCCCAGGGTCAGCAGCACAGCCGGGGGGGCGAGCCGCTCGACCAGATAATCAGCCGCATCGCGGAGCGATCCAAGATAGCGAGCATCCGGGTGAGCCATCCGCCGCGCCAAGTCGCGGCTGTGGACCCGCCCATCGTCGACTTCCCGCGAGGGAAAGATGTCCACAATAATCACGTGATCAGCCTGATCAAAAGCGCCGGCAAAATCATCGAGCAGCGCCACCGTCCGGCTGAAGGTATGGGGTTGAAACACGGCCCAAATTGGCCTGTCCCCAAACCGGCTCCGGGCTGCCGCCAGGGTGGCGCGAATCTCCGTCGGGTGGTGAGCGTAGTCGTCAATCACTGTCATCCCGTTGACTTCGCCTTTCAACTCAAAACGCCGGTTCACCCCCCGAAAGCGGCTGAGTATTTCGGCGGCCCGGCCAGGCTCGATACCCTGCTGATCAGCCACAATCAGCCCGGCCAGAGCATTGAGGACATTGTGGAGGCCGGGAAGGGACAAAGAGAAGGCTGAAGGCTGAGGGCTGAGGGCTGAATTTGGTTGTTTCGAGTCCATTTTGGGCGACACCCGTTGCTTCACCTTGAAATCATGCCCGCCGTGGCGGTTTGGTTGGAGTTCAATCGCCTGCCAATCGTTGCCGGGCTGCAAGCCGTAGGTCACCACCCTTGCCTGGGCCTGGGCCAACACGTGGCGGACCGTAGGCTCATCGCCGCAGCCAATGACCAGGCCATCAGGCGGGACCAACCGCACAAAGTCCACAAATGCCTGCTCCAATGCCTGGGGGGTGGAGAAAATATCGGGATGATCCCACTCCACCATCGTGACTACCGCCACCTGGGACCGGAGGCCCAAAAACATATAGTCATACTCATCAGCCTCGATCACAAAAGCCTGGCCCGAGCCGGCGGCGGCGTTGCCGCCCAATTGCGGGACAAAACCACCCACCATATAGGTCGGATCGAGACCGGCCTGTTGCAGCAAAAAAGCGGTCAGGGCAGTGGTGGTGGTTTTGCCGTGCGTGCCGGCAATGGCAATCCCAACCCGAGCCTGCATCATGTGGCCCAGCCACTCGGCCCGCTTCACCACCCGCAGGCCCCGTTGCTGGGCCGCTCGCAGTTCCGGATTGCCACCCGGAATTGCCGACGAGATGATGACGGCGTCCACCCTGGCGGGTAAATTTTCAGGCCGGTGGCCGATGTAGACGGTCGCCCCTAATTGGGCCAGTCGCTCCGTGGCCGGCGACGCCTGCATATCCGAACCGGACACCGTATGCCCTTGTTGTAAAAGTACCGCGGCAATAGCGGATAAACCCGCGCCGCCAATGCCAATTAAATGAATGGTTGACATATTAAACAGTTGACTCAAGATTTCGACTAGGGTGTTCTAGTTGAGATGAATTCACCATATTACGCACCTTCTTTTTTGGCCGGCTTTGGTATTACTTCATAACCGCGATAGCCATAGGGAACTTTCTTGCCGGCGCTAATATTCATACCATCCCGGCTCAATCTGGTAACTAAGGCGATTACTAACAACCCAATACTTACCAGAATGACCACCCACGGGATCGCCGTATCTAAAATGGTAATACTGGGCAAATCGGTTGCCTGGATTGACAGGTTAGCCGCAGAAGCGCCGAAGCTGCTCGTGCCGGGCAAAGTTAGCTCGCCAGCCGACGTTGTGGCTACGCCGCCGGGCAAAGCCCGCCCATCCAGATATTCCCGGATCAAGTTGATGATCAGAAAACCGTTAAAAGCGCCCAACAGTCCACCTAGCAGGCTGCCAATGGCAGAAGGGGCATAGAACCGGCCCTGAGGCCGGCTGAGGTCCCGGCGCAGACTGAGCCGGCTGAGCAGGATCGAGAATCCGACAAACAGAAGTAAGATCGCCAACCAGGTGTTCGGGTTGGTGGGATCGAGCTGGGGGCCCTCAGGGGGAATGTTCAAATTCAACGATTGTTCCATAAAATCGACGAGGCTGGCGGCCAGAGAATCGGGTAGAATCCCCCAGATTTTTTCCAGCACCCAGTTGATACTATCGATAAAGGCAACAGCCATCTCGGGTACCTGTAAAAAGAACACCAAAATTCCCAGGAAAAAGGTTGTAATTGCCTCCTTCCACCAGCCTTTCATAAAGCCAGACAGGGCAAATAGAGCGACAAAGATAAAGGATAATAAGGTCCAATTAACTTCGACCACGGTACCCCACCTCCAAGATTTGTTGGGCTAATCGGGCGGCTGCGTCCGGGATGGCCAGGCTTTTAGCGGCTCGATGCATGGCCTGCAATTTTTCTGGATTGGTCAACAAGTCGATAACTGTTTGATGCAACTTTATCTCCACCTCGGCGTCGTTGATGACGATGGCGGCCTGCTGGCGGGCCAGAAAATCGGCGTTCAGGTGCTGGTGAGCGCCGGCGTAAGGATAAGGCACCAGAATAGCCGGTAGGCCGGCAGCCGGAAACTCGCCCAGCGTACTGGCCCCGGCCCTGGAAACAACCAGATCGGCCGCCAACAACGCCGCAACCATCTCCTCATGCAAATAAGCCGAAACGTGATAGCGAGCCTGAAGCTCTGGCGGCAACGCCACTCGCCGGGCCTGCACCCACTCGATATCCAGATTGCCGGTGACATGAATCACCTGACTCATCGCCAGGTAGGCTTCAAGCTGACCGGTCACTGCCCGGTTGAGACTGCGGGCCCCCCGGCTGCCGCCAAAGACGAGCAACACCGGCAACTCATCGGCCAGGCCCAGTTGTCGCCGGGCAGCCAGCTTCACCTCAAGCTCATTCTCGCCTTCGGCTGGCCGGGCCAGTTCCGGCCTGACTGGATAGCCGGTCACTACGGCCAGGCCGGGTTTGAAAAAGGCCCGGGCCTCGGCTGTTGTTACGGCGACTCGCTCGGCCAGGCGAGCCAGAAATTTAATCGCCAGGCCCGGCTGGATGTCGGGTAAATAAATGATGATCGGCACCCCGGCCCGGCTGGCCGCCAACGCCACCGGCGCACAAACGTAACCGCCGGTCACAAATAGCACCTCAGGCTTGAAGCGGCTGATGATCCGGCGACTTTGGCGATACCCTCGCCCCAACGTCCATAGGCTTCGCAATGCCGCCAACGGGTTTTTGCCGCGCAGCCCCACAGCCGCAATTGACTCATAGGTCAAACCGGCCCGTTCCACCAGGGATTGCTCCATGCCGCCAACGCTACCCACCCAGCAGACCTCCATAGGCTCAGGCTGCTGCTTTAGCTCGGTTACGGCGGCCAGAGCCGGGTACACGTGCCCCCCGGTTCCGCCGCCGGAGATGATCAACCTCACCTTGCTCTTTCTCCTGCTCTTGCAGATCATCCGGCATGGTTCGCCGCGACACAGCCAACAGCAACCCGACGCTGGCCAGGCTGATGACCAGTGATGAACCGCCGAAACTGATGAAGGGCAAGGGAATGCCGGTAAAAGGTAAGCTGGCGGTGACAACGCCCACGTTGATGATCGCTTGAAAAATCAGGCCACAGGTAATCCCGGAGGCCAGCACTGTCCCAAAGGCGTCGGGCGCAGTCAGGGCAATCCGAAAGCCACGATAGGCGAAAAAGGCAAACAGACCCAGCACCACCAGCGCCCCGATCAAACCCAATTCCTCACCTAAAATGGCAAAAATGCCATCGGTGTGAGAAGCCGGAATGTACCCAAATTTCTGGCGGCTGGCTCCCAGCCCCAGGCCCGTTAATCCGCCTGACCCCAGGGCGATTAAAATCTGGCGAATCTGGTAACCGTTGCCTAATGGGTCGCTATTGAGCGGGTCAAGAAAGGCGGTCATACGAGCCATGCGATAAGCTGAACGGGTAATCAGCAGATAGAGCGTGGCCCCGCCTAAAATTCCGCTCAACAACATCTGCACCAGATTGCCGCCGGCAATAAAGAACATCGCCAAAGCAGTTGAGCCAATCATGACGGCGGTGCCCAGGTCCCGTTGGAGCACAATCAGGCCGGTAATCACACCCAGAAGGATAGCAAACGGAATAAGCCCATAACTCACTTTCCGGATCTGCTCCCCTTTCGACGACAGCCAATCCGCAATGTAGATGATGATGGCCAGTTTGCTCAACTCTGATGGTTGAATAGAACCGTTGAATAGCCAGCGCTGACCCCCAAAACGCTCATCCCCGACAACCAGCACCAACACCAGCAAAAGCAGCGTGAAGGCCAGCAGCGGGATAGAGAAGCGCCGCCAGGTATGGTACTCGATCCGGGCGAAGATAATCAAGGCCAGTGTGCCGATGCCCATCCATAGCAGTTGGCGAATGAAGTAATAGGTCGGTTGACCGTGCAACTGGTAACCCAGGGCAAATGTGGCGCTATAAATCATCATCAGACCCACAATCGCCAACGCGGCTGAGGTGATGATGAGTAAATAATCATATTTGGGCAGATCTTCAGCTTTGCTCTTGCTCATCTGGCAATTCTAAAACCAATTCTTTGAAACGTTCGCCCCGTTCGGCAAAATCTTGAAAAGCGTCGTAGCTGGCGCAACCCGGCGAGAGCAGCACCACCTCGCCTGGCCGGGCCACTTTGGCGGCCAACTTTACGGCTGCAGCCAGGTCGTCACAGCGATGGAGACTCGTCTCGGTTGCGACAATGTCCGGCTTGACCCGCCTGAGCGCCCTGGTGATCAGGTCGGCTGCTTCGCCAAACAAAATCACGTGATGTGTCTTACGCCAAATCAAACGGGCGGCTTCATCCCAGGGAAGATGCTTGTCGCGCCCCCCGGCCAGAAGTACAACCGGCTCTTCAAAAGAATGGAGCGCCGCCATCAGCCGCTCCGGACTAGTCGCAATACTGTCATTGTAGTAGCTAACCCCATGCCGTTCCCGGATTAGCTGCAAGCGGTGCGCCACACCGGTGAAGGAGGTGATTACCTGGCGCATCGGCGCAATCGAAGCGCCGGCCTGCCGGGTAATTAAGCAGGCCGCCAGGATATTGTAAAGATTATGGCGTCCGCGCAATCGTATTTCCGACCGGCTGACCACCGGCTGCTGTTGCCCGTCCTGCTCTAGTAAAACTACCTGTTCATCTGCCAAACTGGCTCCCCCCGGCAACTGCGCTTCCAGGCTGAACCAGCGGGTCTTACTCCGAAATTGGTAGCCGATGGCGCGGGTCAGGTCGTTGTCAAGATTCATCACCATCACGGCCTGCTCAGCCTGATAATCAATCAAAGCTCGTTTGGCTCGAACATAATGTTTCATGGTCGGATGGCGATCCAGATGATTAGGCGTGATGTTAAGAATAGCGCTAATCGGCGGGCTCCAACCGGCCAACAACCTGGCCACAGCGGAGTTGGCCGCGCCGGTGATGTGGCTGAGGTCAGCCGCCTGATTGAGTTGAGCATGGAAATATTCCAATTGAAAGCTGCTCATCTCCATCACCACAATATCCTCAGGCTTGATTCGATCAACCAGACCGATTAGAGGCTGGCCAATATTGCCGCCTACCCAGGTTGTTCGGTCTGAGCGGTCGGTTTGCAGAATCTGGCCCACCAGAGTCGTGGTCGTCGTTTTGCCGCTGGAGCCGGTAATACCCACAATGGGCGCCGGGCATAGCTGGCAAAACAACCGGCTTTCTGTGCTCAGGGGCAGGCGACGAGCTCTGGCCTGGTTCAGGAAGGGACTCTCCAGGGGAATACCAGGGCTGACAAACAGGATGTCGGCCTGATCCAGGAGGGTAACCGGGTGCTCACCCAGAACCAGCGCTACCCCAGCCTGATCGAGCGTGGCTGGCAGCGCACCCAATTTATGGGCCGGCTGCAAATCGGTGGCGGTGACAGCCAGGCCGTGCCCGGCCAGATAGGTAGCCAGGGCAGAGCCTTCGCGCCCCAGGCCCACCACCAGCACACGCAAGCCTGAAAATGCGCTAATATCCACCATATCTGGTTATTAACCAAACCCGTCTACGGTTAGGCCGCCAATTCCTGCGGCTGGAGCCAGCGCCTTTCAGATTTTTCTTCCACCTCAGGCACAAGTAAATCGTTGGCCAAAATGGCCCGGACTACCTCATCCAGGGTCGTCAACAGTTCGCCGGCCTTATTGCGATAGTGACGGGTGCCTTTGGCCAGCGCTTCGTCGATTTGGGCCACCAGTTCAAGGGCCGCATTGTAGGTAGCTTCTCGTTCGTTTGCCGTGGGAGCCATCATCAACTCAGGATAGACCCGACCATTGGTGCTGCGGATTTTGCTATGCTTCTTAGGGTGCGCCATTTTGTGTAAACCTCCTCAAAATTGTAAATAATGAATTAATCCTTGCCTCACGTATAGTAAGCCTCTGGAACAATCTCAATGGTATCAGCAGTTCGACACCTCCTTCCTTAAATCAAGGCCAACGCAATCCCCAACATCGCCGATAAAATACCCACCAGCCAAAAGCGTTGGGTCACGTGCGTTTCGGACCAGCCCAGCAGCTCAAAATGATGGTGCAGCGGACTCATCTTGAAC
>CAYZHI010000189.1:0-7028 GCA_964477335.1 uncultured Caldilineaceae bacterium
CTGAAGGCCCAGTCCAAGTTAGGCGGCGGCGAGGCCAAGGTCAAGGCCCAACATGCCAAATGTAAATTGACCGCCCGCGAACGTCTTGAAATCCTGCTCGATGACGGCTCGTTTCGAGAGATCGGCCATTTTGTCACCCATCGTAGCAGCGATTTTGGCCTCGACAGGGACAAACCTCTGGGCGATGGGGTAGTAACCGGCTACGGCACCATTGACCAGCGGCTGGTTTACGTGTATGCCCAGGATTTCACGGTGATGGGTGGCAGTTTGGGCCGGGCCCACGCCGACAAGATTGTGAAAGTGCAGGATTTGGCCCTCAAAAACGGCGCCCCGATCATCGGCCTGAATGATTCCGGCGGCGCGCGCATTCAGGAGGGCGTGGTCAGCCTGGGCGGTTACGCCGATATCTTTCTGCGTAACACGCTATGTAGTGGGGTCATTCCCCAAATTTCCTGCATTTTGGGACCATGCGCCGGCGGCGCCGTTTACTCTCCGGCTTTGACCGACTTCATCATCATGACTAAAGACACCAGCTACATGTTTGTGACCGGGCCGGAGGTGGTCAAATCGGTTACCCATGAGGAGGTTTCTTTTGACGAACTTGGCGGGATGATGGTCCACAATCAAATCAGCGGGGTGGCTCACTTTGCCAGCGAAAGTGAAGAGCACGCCCTATACACCATTCGTACGTTGCTCAGCTTCCTGCCCCGTAACAATATGGAAGACCCCCCGGCGGTTGTTTGCCAGGACGACCCCCTCCGCACCGAGAGTTCCCTGGACGCCATCCTGCCCGCCAATCCTAACAAACCATACGACATGCACGAAGTTATCACTGCTGTGGTCGATCAGGGTTATTTTCTGGAAGTGCAGACCCATTTTGCCCAAAATATCATCGTCGGTTTTGCCCGCCTGAACGGGCGGAGCGTGGGTGTTGTGGCTAACCAGCCGGCGGTATTGGCCGGCGTGCTGGATATCAACGCTTCGACCAAGGCGGCGCGCTTTGTTCGCTTTTGCGATTGCTTCAATATTCCCCTGATCATTTTTGAGGATGTGCCCGGTTTTCTGCCTGGTGTGGCCCAGGAGCACGGCGGCATCATCCGGCACGGGGCCAAACTGCTCTATGCCTTTGCCGAAGCCACGGTTCCCAAAATCACGGTCATTACCCGCAAAGCTTACGGCGGCGCTTACGACGTGATGAGCAGCAAAAACCTGCGCGGCGACCTCAATCTGGCCTGGCCCACCGCCGAAATCGCCGTGATGGGGCCGGAGGGGGCAATCAACATTCTCTATCGCCAGGAGTTGGCCCAGGCCGACGATCCGGACGCGCTGCGAGCTGCGCTGCTGGCCGAGTACCGGGACACATTCGCCAATCCCTACGTGGCTGCCAGTTGGGGCTATGTGGATGATGTGATTGAACCCAGCCAAACCCGTCCAATGTTGATCAACGGGCTGGAGATGCTGCAAAACAAACGGGATGAAAACCCGCCCAAGAAACACGGCAATATTCCGTTGTAGCAAGTGGCAGGTGACAGGTAGCAGGTGGCAAGTGACAGGTAACAGGCGGCAGGTGGCGATCTGCAACTTGCAACTTGCGACCTGCGACTTGCCTCTTGCAACTTGCGACCTGCCACCAGGACGCGTGACTATGCTGAAGAAAATATTGGTTGCCAATCGAGGTGAAATTGCGGTGCGGATTATCCGGGCCTGCCAGGAGTTGGGCTACGAAGCGGTGGCCGTCTACTCCGAGGCCGACCGGATGGCGCCGCACGTGCGCATGGCCCAGGAGGCCTATCTGTTGGGGCCGTCCCCGGCCGGCGAAAGCTATCTCCACGGCGACAAGATTATCGACGTGGCCAGAAAGTGCGGCGCTGACGGTATCCATCCCGGTTATGGCTTTCTATCGGAAAGCCCTGCTTTTGCCCAGGCTGTGATTGACGCCGGTTTGGCCTGGATTGGCCCCCCGCCCGATATCATCCGCATCATGGGTGACAAAATGGCTGCCCGTGAAACCATGGCCAAAGCCGGCGTGCCTTTGGTGCCTGGCACCGGTTACTCCAAAGCGCTGCGAGATGAGGAACTTTTAGCCGCAGCTTATGAAATCGGTTTTCCCCTGCTGGTCAAAGCGGCCGGCGGCGGCGGCGGCAAAGGTATTCGTGAAGTTCACCGTTATGAGGATTTGGCCGAGGCGGTGCGGGTGGCTCGCCGTGAGGCGCAGTCGGTGTTTGGCGACGACCGGGTTTACCTGGAAAAACTGATTGAAAATGGCCGCCACGTTGAAATCCAGCTCTTGGGTGACATCCACGGCAATGTGATCCACTTGGGTGAGCGCGAATGTTCGATTCAACGCCGCCACCAAAAGCTGGTGGAAGAGTCTCCTTCGCCGGTGGTTGACGAGACCTTGCGGCAAAAGATGGGCGCCATTGCGGTTAAGGCGGCCCGGGGAATCAACTACGCCTCGGCCGGAACAATGGAGTTTATCCTCGACAAAGATAAAAATTTCTACTTTCTGGAGATGAATACCCGCCTGCAGGTGGAGCATCCGGTCACCGAAATGGTTACCGGCGTGGATATTGTCAAAGAGATGCTGCGGGTGGCTTCGGGGCGCAAGCTGCGTTATAACCAGGCCGATATCCAGCTCAAAGGCTGGGCCATCGAGTGCCGCATCTTGGCCGAGGACCCGGCCAATAACTTTATGCCTTCCATCGGCCGGATCATCGGCCTGACCCCCCCCACCGGACCGGGCGTGCGGGTTGATAGCGGTATTTACTTTGGGGTTGAGGTTACCCCCTATTACGACTCGATGTTAGCCAAATTGATTGTGCTGGCCGAGAGCCGGGGTGAAGCCATCCTGCGGATGCGCCGCGCCCTGGAAGAGTTCCGCATTACCGGGGTCTCGACCACCCTGCCGCTTCACCTGCAACTCATGAACTCGACCCGATTTCAGGCCGGCCAGTTTGATACCACTTTTCTGGAGCGCACCTTTACCTTCAACCAGATGCCCCAGCCGGAACTGCTCAAAATTGCGGCGGTGGCGGCGACGGTAGTGGCCCACCACCGCAACCAGCAGGCCATTTTGCTGCACCAGGCCGGGGCCACGCCCTGGCGGCTCTACGGTCGCCGCGAGGCCCTGGACCGGCGGCTCAGATAATTGGTCGATCAGGCAGACAGTTGGCCGCACGGAGGAACCGATGAAATATCTGACGACGATTGGCGATAACCAATTTACCATCGACATCAATCGAGATGGCCAAATCACCATCGATGGCGTCAACATCCAGGTCGATATGCAGCAGATGCTCGACACGACCATGCATTCGATCATTGTTGACGGCAAATCTCACGATGTCCGAATGAAGGAAGGGGATGGTCGTTACGTAGTTCAGTTGAGCGGGGAGATTTTTGAAGTAATCGTTGAAGATGAGCGGACGCGTCGGTTGGCCGGAGTCAAGAACAGCCTTGAGGCGGTAACGGGCGAAGCCATTATTAAAGCCCCTATGCCTGGTGTAGTGGTTGAGGTGGCGGTCAAAAATGGCCAGGCAGTTGCCCCGGGTGACATCTTGGTGGTGCTGGAGTCGATGAAAATGCAGAACGAGTTCAAGTCGCCCCGGGCCGGTCACGTTCATGCGGTGCGGGTGGCCCCCGGCGATAAAGTCGATCAAGGGATGATTATGGTAACGATTGCTTGACCCCCATGGCCCGGCAACCTCTCTGCACCCCAATCTTTGGGTGTGTCCGACATTTTAGGCGGACCGGGGGGTGTGGGGGGTGCCCCCCCAATTCCTCCCTGTGCTTTCCAAAAATTTTGGACGCACCCCAATCTTTGGACGATTACCCAGAGAAGAAAAGTCATGCTATAATAGTTGATTAGTCTGTATCTTAAAATCATGGTATAGCTCTGTTTTTAGATGGATCATTCACAGCCATCAATAAACAGAGCTTTATTTTTTTGTTAAATTGGCCAGTTTGTAGCCTAAACGAATTGCGATGAACTGATGGGTATTTCCAATTCAAACTTATCTCAGGGAGAGCTATCAGGCAATAATAGCGATCCGAACCGTATTGTGCGCCTGACCCGCGAAGTCAAAGAGATTACGGCCCTCTACAATATTGGAGTGGTCGTTGGCTCCAGCCTGGATTTGAAGGATGTGATCTGGGGACTTTATAAAGAAAGCAGCCGCCTGGTCAATACCTCCAATTTTGCTATCATTATTTACGATGAAGAGACCAATACGCTGAATTTTGTGCTGGTTTTTGACCAGGGGGAGAAGATGCCGCCGTCCTCCATCCGGCTGGCCCGCGCTAGCCGCGGTTTGATCGAGACCGTGCTGACCACCCAAAGCCCGCGCTTGATCCACAACCTGCCCGAAGCCAGCCAAAGCGGTGAGTTCCACGAACCCAATCGATTTCGCCCGGGCAAGCAGATCTATTCCTGGTTAGGGGTGCCCATTGTCAATTCGATTTTGTCCAGTAAACAGGCGCAGGGGGTCATTGCGATGTGGAGTTATACCCCCAACGCTTTCAACGAACATGACCTTTGGTTGTTATCGGCCATCGCCACCCAGGCCGCAATTGCCATCCGCAATGCTCGCCTGTACGAGTCCAGCCAGCGCCGCGCCGCCGAAATGGTCTTGCTGAACGATGTCGCCCGGACCCTCTCGTCGACTTTGCAGTTGGATGAGGTGCTAACCCGAATTATGCAGCAAGTTGAATACATGCTGAACGTGGAAGCCGGCTCGCTCCTCCTCAGCGACCCGGAAACGGGGGAGCTGGTTTTCCAGACTGCGCTTGGCGCCAAAGCTGCCGAGATCAAACCGTTTCGCGTGCCCAGGGGGCAGGGTATTGCCGGCGAAGTGGCCCTCAGTGGCAAGCCGCTGGTGGTGGCTGATGCAGCCAGAGATAAACGCCATTTTAAAAAGTTCGACCAGGAATTTAATTTCCAAACCCGTAATCTGATGTGTGTGCCGTTGGTCTTGTACGATAATGTCATCGGTGTTTTGCAAGTTATCAATAAAAGAAGCGGCCGTTTCACCAAGAGCGACCTGGAGCTACTCAGCGCCATCGCTTCTTACGCGGCCATTGCCATCCAAAACGCCCGTCTTCACGAGCACGTCCTGGCCGAGCGGGACCGGGTGATTGAAGCCCAGGAGCAAGCGCGGCGGGTGCTGGCCCGTGACCTGCACGATGGCCCCACTCAATTGGTGGCCGGGATCATGATGAGCCTGGATTTTTGTAAAAAAGCCCTGGAAAAAGATCCATCGCTGCTGCCCAAAGAGCTTGACGACATGCAGGAGCTGGCCAGTCGGGCCAGCCACCAGATGCGCACCATGCTCTTTGAATTACGTCCCCTGGTTTTGGAAACTCAGGGCTTGGGCGCCGCCTTGCAAGTCTTTTTGGAGCGCCGCCAAAAAGATATTGGCCCGACTCCCAGCCTCAGGCTTGAGATCAAAACCGATCATCCTGGTGGTGATATCTCCCGGCAGGACGGCAAAGTCGAGGCGGCCATTTTTGCCATTGTCCAAGAAACGGTCAATAATGCCATCAAACATGCCCGGGCCCAAAATATTGTTGTGCAGCTACGAGAAACATTTCTGGCCGTTGACACGATCATTACTGATGATGGCCAGGGCTTCGATGTCGATAAAGTGCTGGCCAATTATGAACAGCGGGGCAGTCTGGGAATGGTCAATATCCGGGAACGCACAGAGTTGATCGGGGGCGAGTTGGATATCAAATCCGCGCCGGGTGAGGGTACCCGAATCACCATTCACGTGCCCAAGGAAGAGGAACTGCGTTTGAAAAAGCGGAGTCCAACCGGTCCGCTGGTGGTGCCGCCGGATCGATTGCCGCCAGGTTAACCCTCCGTTTTTTGCTCAGAACGCCATGCAGAATCCCGCTTTAGACACCTTACGCCATTGGATCACTGCCGACAATCCCCGTCTGGCGCTGCTCGGCTTGCTATGCGTGGCCGTTGTGGCCGGGTTGCTGGTAGGCGCCCTGTTTGGTGGGTTGGGGCCAATCATTGCCATCGGCCTGATCGTCGCGCTGACCGTGGGCGTCCTCATGCTGCGCAGTACCCAGGTGGGCCTGTTTGCCCTCATTGGGCTGATCTGTTTGCTGCCATATGGGGCGCTGCCCTTTAGAATCGGTTTTCGCCCCACCTTTATTGACGTGGCTATCGGCGTGTTGTTTGCGGTCTGGGCTATGCGCCTGATTACCGGCCAGCAGCGGACGTTCATCGGCTCGCCGCTGGGACCTTTTCTGGTCGCCTTTATGGGCTGGGCCCTGGTCATCTTCATCTTTGGCCTCCGTTACGGCGGGCTTAATGTAACCGTGGCTCGCAACTTCTTGGAGATCCTGCTGGCAGTTGCCCTTTTTTTTCTGGTGGTCAACCAGGTCAAGACGATCGACCAGTTGGAACAGATATCGCGGGTCTTGATTGTCGCCGGAGGCGGCGCGGCGGTCCTGGGGATTTTTTTCTACTTCATCCCCGGCGACTGGACGGTCCGGATCTTGTCACTGCTGCGGGTCTTTCAATATCCCACCGAGGGCATTCTGCGCTATATCGAGGATGACCCCGCCCAACCGCTGCGGGCCATCTCCACCTCAGTCGATCCGAATGCGCTGGGTGGTTTAATGGTTTTTCTAACCATCATCACCGTCGCCCACCTTTTTGCCCCCCGGCCAATCATGCGGCGAACCTATCTGGTCATCATCACCGGGCTGATGTTCCTGACCCTTTACCTGACCTTTTCTCGTGGCTCGTTATTGGGCGTTGTGGCCGGTCTGGGGGTTATTGGTCTATTGCGCTATCGTAAACTGGTTTGGTTGCTGCTGGTCTTGGGCGCGCTGGTGCTGCTCCTGCCCCAAACTCAAATCTACGTTGAGCGTTTCATCGAGGGCATTCGGGGCGAGGATTTGGCCACTCAGATGCGCTTTGGCGAATACAAAGATGCCTTCAATCTGATCAGCCGTTATCCCCTGACCGGGGTGGGTTTCTTTGGCACGCCCGATATCGATGTGTATGTGGG
>CAYZHI010000190.1:0-7018 GCA_964477335.1 uncultured Caldilineaceae bacterium
AGATAGCTCAGGTTTAGCGGTAAAGTATCGGTCAGATGCGCGGTTGCCGGCGAAAAACCACCGCTGTTGCGCAATTGAATGGTATAAGTGACGATCTCGCCGGGGTCGGCGTGGGGGGGCGAAACGCTTTTGCTCGACAGGGACAGGTTGGGACTGGGGCCGTTGGCGTCGGTCAGGTGGTAAATTGTGCCGTTATTGTAGCCGACCACGTACAGTTCACCGACTTCATCCTCGCCAAAGGCGCTGATGAGAAAGTTTGTGTCCAGCTCCAGCTCCTTGTTCGACCAGCTAGTTGGCCCGGTCTTGTAAAGGGACCAGATTTTGCCGGCGCCGTAATCGGCAAAAAAGTAACGCCCCACCAGGGCTGGGTAGAGCGGCCCGCGATAAACAAAACCGCCGGTTACGGCGTTGCCCTCGCTGTGGCTGTACTCGGCAATGGGGTCGGTCAGGGTGAGAGCGGCGCAGTTGCCGGAGAAGTTGAAGTTGTGCGCGCCTTCGCGGCAGCGCCAGCCAAAGTTGACCCCGCCCGGCGTGTTGGCGGCCTGATAGCTGATTTCTTCCCATTGCCCCTGGCCGACGTCGCCGATGAAGAGGTCCCCGGTAGCCCGGTCAAAGCTGAAGCGCCAGGGATTGCGCAGTCCCAGCGCCCAGATTTCATCAGCACCGGCAGTCGTGGCATAGGGATTGGTAGGTGGAATGGCATAGGGCGAGCCGCCATTCACATCGAGGCGCAGCATTTTGCCCAGCAGATTATTTATATCTTGGGCCCGGTTTCCAGGATCGCCGCCGTCGCCGCCGTCGCCCATGCCGATGTAGAGATAGCCGTCGAGCGGACCGAAGAGGAGTTGGCCGCCGTTGTGGTTGGCGTAAGGCTGGTCGATGGTGAGCAGGGTGAAGGCGCTGCCGGCGTTGGCTACATCCGGATTGGCTGAGACGGTATAGCGGGCAATGACCGTATCGCCGGCATTGTTGGTGTAGTTGAGATAGAAAAAGCCGTTACTTTCATAGTTGGGGTGGAAGGCAAGCCCCAACAACCCTTGTTCACTGCCGCCGCCGCTATCCTCGGGGCTGCGCACCAGGCCGCGGATATCCAAGAAGAACGTTGGCAATGTCGCCCCATTTTTGATGACTTTGATCACCCCCCGCTGCTCGACCACAAACAGCCGGCCCGAGCCGTCGCCGGCGTGGATTACCTGAATCGGGTTGGTGAAACCACTCCAGGCCGGTTCCAGCACAATTTGAATATCGGCCGGGTTAGGTTGGGCCAGGGAAGGCTGGCAGTTGAAAAGAAAGAAGCCTACCCCCACAGTGAGGCAGGCTAGAGTCGCTGAAAACAGTGTTTTGAACCAAGATTCTGGCATATCATTTCCCCCCGGAGATGCATGACGTTGAGCTTATATCATACCCGGCCCGGCCGGTCAGGCCAAATGTTAAGGCGCAGTTGGTTCGTGGCCGGAATTGCCGCTAGAGGGTGGATAAAGCCACGCCCACCAATCCCCCGGCGATGAAGAGGAAGAGCAGTACGCCGCCGATGATGGCCAGAATAGTAACCAGGTCCAGTTCCTGGGTGGGCGAGATCTCCTCCCCTTCGATGGCCTGTTTGACGCCGCGGGCGGCCTGGCGGGCATAATAATCCAACGACCGGGGCTTGACGCCGGTCCAGGTCCAATTAGGGTTGGGGGTGGGAATAGCCAACTTACGGCCCGCGCTTGCCGCTACCGCCGGCGCAGCCTCACCGGTCCATAAAGTCTGGGCGGAGCCGATGATGTACTGAGCCCTACCGACAAGCTGCCAGGCCGTGGCTGAAAACGGCTCGGCGACCATCGCTGCGCCGACCTGGGAAGTCAGGCCGATCAATTTGGGTTGCAGGCCCGGCAAATCGTGCTGCAGGTGGTGGGTGACGCGTTGCCCCAGTTGGCCCTCGTCAGTATCGATAACTACAACCAGGATGTCGCTCAGGCGGCGAGCCAGGTCGGCCTGTTCCAGCCGGCCATCCTGGCGGATGGCCCACCAGTGATATAGCCAGACGCCGGCCGCCAACAGCGCAATGACCAGGGCATTGAGTACCAGGGTGATGAAATCATCCGGCAAGTCGGCGCCCAAAATAGCTGTCAAGATATTAAAAACGAACCAGCCGACGCTGCTGAAGACGGCAATCGCGGCCACAAAAATGTAGAGATAAAGATAGATTTTGCGCACAATCGAGCGGCGTTCGGCTTCGCCGGTGGGCAGTAACGCCAGTTGCTGCATCCTGCGCCAGGGCAAAAGCCAGACCGGCCCGCCGACCACGGTCATCGCTATCAACAGCGCCACCTGGTCGCGGTAGTAAGCCAGCCCCACAGCCGCCGGGGTGGTGAGCAGATCGATGACGATACTGAGCAACCCGCCCACCCCGGTCAATAACACGGCCAGGCCGATGGTCGCCACCAAATAAGCGTACAGCCGGCGCACGCCAGCCTGGCGAGGCGCCTCAGTCGCCTGGCTGGCATCCTGTCGCAGAACATGCCAGTGATAGGCCCACAGCAGCCCACCGACCAGCATGGCTGGA
The DNA here is from genome assembly GCA_964477335.1 of uncultured Caldilineaceae bacterium. Taxonomy (GTDB): domain Bacteria; phylum Chloroflexota; class Anaerolineae; order 4572-78; family J111; genus CAYNLK01. The sequence continues at coordinate 2,549 of CAYZHI010000190.1, forward strand.
ACAACATCGCTTAATTGGCTGAGGAGGGGTTCATCGGCCGGCGGCGCGCCCAGGGCCAGCTCGATGAGCCGCTTGAGCAACAGGGTGGCGCTGCCAACGGCGATGACGGAATAGACAAAGACGGCTAGATACAGATAGAGCTTGCGCAGCACAGAGCGCTCTTCGGCCGGGTCGCCGCTGAAGAAAAGCTGCTGCAAAAGCAGCCAGTGGCCCGCCCAAATAGCCGCACCTACCACTAATTTGGCGCTGCTGTTAGCCAATGGGGTTCGCCAGACAATTTCGGCAAAAAAGTCCATAAGCAGTTGTAGCAGCGCGATGGCGCCCCACGTGACCATGACCAATCCGGCCAGGGCAAAGGCCAGCAAGTAGAGCCGCCGCACACCGTTTGGATCATCCTGGCCAATGCCGGCGGCTGCTGGTCTGGCGGAAGGTAGCGCCTGTTCCGCCAGGAGTCGCCGGTCGGTTTGAAGCTGTTGCCAGACGTAAAACCAAATAACGGCCCAGAACAGGATGGCGACCAGATGCTCGCCGGTTGTCAAATCATACGGGTAATAGTTTAAATAGGTTCCGCCCAATAGGGCCAGCAAGGCGTTGTCAATCAGGCGATAGAGGTTACTAAAGATAGGGGCAGCTGCGGCAGCCATAATTCCATACAGAAAAACCTGGCGCACGATGGAGCGGCGTTCTTCCGGGTCCTGGTTAGCCAGCCGTTGGGCGAACAACCAGTGAAAGAGAAAGATGGGCAGCCCAACAATGATCACGGCCAGCCAGGAAGCCAGGCCGATGATCTGACCCTGGCCAAGCCCTTCACTGATGATGAGCCGGGCCAAACCGATCACCGCCCAGGCGACGCCGATCAGGCTGATGGCCGCGACTAGATACAAGTAAACCCGTCTCACGGTTTGCATAAACGCGCCTCCTGCGCTCTAGCTAATCAGAATCTTCGGGGTTGTTCCAGTCGTAGCCCCAGTAGGGATAGGGAAATTGAAGTATTTTCCACTCGCCGGCCGGGGTGGCGCGCAGGTGCACCGTGTCGCGACTGGTATAGCTGCCGCGGTCAAACAGGCCGCCGCCGCTGTAGGTAGTGATCGCAACCCGAACCTGAGCCCGGTTGCCATCAACAGTGGTCTCGTCAATTTTAAGGGACGCCTCGGGCTGATTGCCATAATTTTCTACGGCCAGGATAAAGTCGTTCAGGTCTGGTTTGGCTTTGATCTCATCGGAGAGATAACTGTAGGCTTTGTCGTGATCCTGGCGTTGGACGGCTAGAAAGTAGTTGTGAACAACCCCGGCCGGGGTGTCATCTGCTATGTACGCTTCGGCCTGGCTCCGACTCAGAATCACGCTGATGGCGACAATCACCAAAATTACGATGCCGATAACAATCCCGATCAGAAATTTGTCATTTTTCATCGTTGCCTCAGTTCTAGAATAAGGGCTAAGTGACCGGCGCTTAGAAAGCGCCGGTCACTTGTGACATGAGTTATGTAACCAGTTTATCATTTGTTCAGCCAAAAATCACCTATCAAAAGTTAGGTTGAGGCTGAATGCTAGGCCGGTTCAGAGGGCGGGGGAGCGGGAAATTCGATCCGGGCGCGGCTTACAGCCAGACCATCAACAGTTAGCACCGAGAATTTTACCTGACCGCCGCTCCAGGTCACCTGGTCGCCAGGTTGGGGCACCCGGCCCAGCTCAGCCATAATCAGGCCGCCAACGGTGTCGACCTCCGGCAAATCTTCTTCGTCGCCCAGGTTGACGACCTCGGTCAGATCTTCGATGAGATAGTCGCCGGAAACTTCTAGCTCGCCGGGCGCGATTTCCACGAAAGGTTCGCTTTCAACGTCAAATTCATCGCGCACCTCGCCCACAACCTCTTCAACCAGGTCCTCCAGAGTGACGACCCCGGCAGTTCCCCCAAATTCATCTAAAACAATAGCCATATGGTGCTGGCGATGCTTGAAGGTGTTCAGTAGCTTGGCTACCGGATAATTTTCCGGCACCACCGGGGCTGGACGCAGCAACAGACGAATGTCAAAGGTGCCTTTCAGTCGAGTATATTGGCGGACCAAATCTTTGATGTGGACAATCCCAATAATATGGTCGAGATCCCTTTCATAAACGGGAAAACGGCTGTAATGGCTGTTGGTCACCATTTTGAGTAGCTCCGGTAGGGGCATCTCCTGCGGGATCGCTTCGAGCCTGGGCCGGGGGGTCATTACCTGGTACACTTTCCGTTCGGTAAAGTCGAAGATATTGCGGATCAACTCTTCTTCAGAAATTTCTAATAATCCCCCCTGGGTACTTTCACGCACAATCAGTTCTAACTCCTCCGGGGAATGGAGGCGCTCCTGGCCTTCAACCGGCGGAATGCGGAATAGGCGTAACAGCATATTACCAATTCCGTTCAATAGCCGCACCGGAATGGCCAGAATCGTTTGTAGCAGCGACATAGGTTGGGCCAGACCCAAGGCGGCTTTATCTGGGGAAGAGAGAGCCAATGACTTGGGGATCATTTCGCCAAAAACAACGTGGAGGTAGGTTAGCAGGCTAACCGAAAAAATATAACCAACAGTGACAATCAGGGTATCGTGAGGATCAAAGCCAAGCATTTGGGCCAGATAGGGTTCAATGAATTGAGAAATTTCCTTCTCACCGTACATACCCAGCCCCAATGAAGTGACGGTAATACCTACCTGGGCCGTGGCAATGTAACGATTCTGCTTTTCCGATGAGCGCAGCACAGCCAAAACGGCTTGGGCAACCCGGTTGCCTTCTTTGGCCCGCGGCTCAATTTGGGTGGGGCGCACCCCAATAATTGCAAATTCGGCGGCCACAAACAGGCCGTTCAGGATAATCAGGATGATGATGATCAAGGTTGGCACGATGAGCGTGCCGGGCTGGGGTAAATCGGCAGCGGTCAGGGACGCCATCAAATAAGCCGCCCCGGTCAGGCTCACGGCAAGAAGGAGCAGTTTAGTCATGTTCGGCTACTTCCCATTCGCCAATACGCGGCAGGTCGGGGGCCGGAGTCAGGCTGGCGGGCAATTGCAGGGAAACCTCGGAGACGCTGCGGCTCTCCACGGCTTCAACCCGGATGACGATAGCGGGTGAACCAAGCGTAATTTCGTCGCCCACTTGGGGCAGTCGCCCCAGTTCACTGAATACCAGGCCTCCCAGAGAGTCTGTTTCCTCTTCCGGCAGGTTCAGATTCAAATATTCATTGATATCGGCGACCAAGAGGTCGCCGCGCAGGTAGATCCGTCCTTCCTTGTCGGCCGAAATAAGCGGCAGTTCGTGGTCGAACTCGTCCTGAAGTTCGCCGAATATCTCTTCAATCAGGTCTTCAAAGGTGATCAGTCCCTCGGTGCCGCCGTGCTCCCCAAAGACGATAGCAATGTATTGGCGTTCACTATTTAAGGTGGCCCAGACATCGGCAATCGGCCGCGACTCCGGCACATAAATGACTTGGCGGAGCGCCTGGGTGGGGTCTGATTCACCTTGCAAGTGCAACCGAAACAGGTCTTTGATGTGCACAAAGCCGACAATGTTGTCAATCGTGTGGCGATAAAGGGGCAACCGCGAGAAACCTTCAGCGCAGGCTAAATCCATTAATTGCGAGACTGTGCGGTTAACGGGGGCCGCGATCAGCCGCGTTCGGGGGATCATCACCTGGCGGGCGGTCAACTCGCGTAAGCGAAGGGCATTGCGCAACATTTGCCTGGCCTGGTCGTCGAGCAAACCGCCCCGATAGCTTTCTTGCATCAACAGCTCAATCTCTTCCGGTGAGTGAAAGTGCCCGTGGACTGCCTGTTGGTTGCTCCCAATCAATTTGAGAATCAGGTTACCGCTGCCGTTGAGCAGCCAGATGAAGGGGCTAAACAAGAAAAGGGACCATTTCATGGGCAAGACCGTAGCCAGAGCCAGTCTCTCGGGATATTGCAGCGCGACCGATTTGGGGAATAGCTCGCCGAAGATTACTTGCAGAATAGTCAGCACGACGAGCACTCCGGTGGCCGCAAGCGAAAAAGCCACCGGTTCGGCCAGGTTGCCCAGGTTAGCCAGGACAGGCGCCAGTAAGGTGGCCACAGTGCTTTGACCGTAGGCGCCCAACACCAACGAGGAGAGGGTAATCCCAACCTGGCAGGCGGCAATGTAATGATCCAGGGCCTTGGGGTCTTCTATTTGGGGTAAGAGCTGCGCAGCCAGCCGATTGCCTGAACCGGCCAGCTGCGCCAGACGGGTTTTGCGAGCGCTAACGGTGGCAAACTCGGCCGCCACATAGAGGGCGTTGGCCAACACCATCAGGACGACGGTGAGGACAATGAAAACAATAATTGACATCCTAGTCCATATCCCAGACCCGTTTCCACACGACCTTAGCCAACTCTGTTGCCTTTGCCGCGATTTCAACTTCATCGAGGGTTAGCAATTGGCGATCTTTAATTAGGAGTTGGCCGCCGGCGATGGTAT
>CAYZHI010000191.1:0-6969 GCA_964477335.1 uncultured Caldilineaceae bacterium
TCCGCTTCACGCTCTTCGCTCCACACTCTCCGCCTCACTCACAGCGTCCGCTCAATTTCGGCCCGCAGCCGGCCCTGCATCTGCTGGGCTGCCGTTAATTCTGCCTGCATCTGCTGGAGTTTTTCCTGCTCGGCCCGGACAAAGCGCGTATAGGGCGCAATGGCTTCATTGATCCGCTGCAAGCTTTTTTGCAGCTCTTTTTCAAATTGGGCGGTGATAGCCGAGGTCAACTGCACCCGCAACGCCGCCACCCGTTCGACCATCTCCTTCTTGGCCGCCTGCCGCCGGGCCGGGATAACAAACAGGCCCAGCACCGCCACGGCTGTAGCAGCCAATATGCCGGTTACATCAGTCGCCATAGTGGTAGCCAAAACGGTAATGAGCGCCCCAATGCCGATAGCGCCAAGTTCGGCTGCGGCTGTCTCGGCGACGGCCATCTGGGCGCTGGCGCCGATCTTGCGGGCCTCCGCCGACACGTCGTAGGTTTCCACCACTCGCTGGGCCGATTTGCCAACCGAGTCGATCAGGTGATCGCGATCGTAGCGAAAGCTGCCGCCCATCTCGCCAATGAGCCGATCCTCGTACTCCTGTTTGCGCTGTTCCAGATAGTTCATCACCGCGTGCCACTGGCGCAAATCGGAGTTAACCAGCCAATCAATCAGCTCGTTGACTTTTTGCTCGATCACCTGCGGCGCATCGGCCACCACCTGCTCCACAAAGCCCTGCTGGATGCGCTGCTTATTTAGCAAATCGAAGATCCGGCCCAAGCGCATCGTTTCATCAAAATAAACATGACCTCGCTTTTCCATGTCGTACAACACGTTCTCGATATCAGCCAGCCGGAATTCAAAATCACGCTTCAAATCCCGGCGATATTGATCGAGCTGCCGCTCCAGATTATCGAGTGTTTCAAAATCGTCGGTTAGCAGAGCCAGCCGGTTGGCCGTGATATCAGCATATTTCTTGACCAGCCGGTCACCGACCCCCAGAGGATTCAAAAATTTCAAGCGCAGCCGGCTGGTTTCATCCAGGGTATCGTGGATATAGTGCTCCAATGGTTCAAAGCGACTGGTCGCCCAGCGGGTCGGGTCGCCCTGTTTGGCCCGCAGCGCCTGCCGGGCGCTGACCGGAAATATATCGGGGGTAGTGCCCAGCAGAACCGTACCATTCTCCTGAACAAACTTGGTCACCTCACTCAGTTCAGCTTCGGTTTCAAAGATATCGATCTTGTTGATAATCAGGACCACTTTCTTGCCCCACTCCTTGATCTGGGCCAGGAAAGTACGCTCGCTCTCGGTGAAAGGCCGGTCGGCCGAGGTGATGAACAGCACCAGATCGGAACGAGGCACAAACTGCTCGGTGATGGCCTGGTGCTCTCTGATAATGGCGTTGGTGCCGGGCGTGTCCACAATACTGATCCGGCGCAACAATTCCAGCGGCTCGGTGATAACATGGAGTTGAGCATCTTGCGCCAGGTGTTGGCTAAATTCGCCAAATTTCAGGACATTGATACGGGAAGTGGTCGGGGTGACGCCTTCCAGCAGCAGCGATTGGCCCAGCAAAGCATTGATGAAGGCGCTCTTGCCGGCATTGAATTCACCCACCACCACCAGCAAGAATAGCTCTTCTAACTGTTGAATGGAGCGGCTAAGCGTTGTTTGATCGTCGGAGGACGCGCCCAATTTGGCCAGGATGACCTGCAAATCGGTCAGCCACTGGCGCTCTTGCTTGAGCAGCTCTTCTTGTTTGTCGGTCAGAATTGATTTTAACATAGGCTCAACCAAAGTGACCGGCGCTTTGAAAGCGCCGGTCACTTAACACTCTCAAACTTTGATTTGCTTAACCAGCCACTCAATAAAACCTGCCAGCGGTTTTACTTGACGATCCGGCTCGCAACGCCGCTTGACTTCCACGCCGCCGCTCTGCAAACTGCGGCTGCTGACCGTCACCCGCCAGGGAATGCCGATCAGATCGGCGTCGGCAAATTTCACGCCCGGACTTTCGCGCCGGTCATCGAACAACACTTCCAACCCGGCCGCCTGCAACTGCTGGTAAAGCGCTTCGGCCTGTTGCCCAACCTCGTCATCGGCCTGCCTGGCCAGCGAGACCACATGCACGTCAAAGGGGGTCACCGCCGCCGGCCAGATGATGCCATGCTCATCGTGGTGCTGCTCCACAATGGCCGCCATCAACCGCCCCACCCCGATACCGTAACTGCCCATCACCGGCGTCTGGGCCTGACCATTTTCGTCCAGGTAGGTCAGACCGACCGGGTTGCTGTACCGCTTGCCCAACTTAAAACAGTGGCCAACTTCGATGCCCCGGCGGAGCTGCAGCACCGCCTCGCGGCCAATACATTTGTCACCATCCTGGGCCAGGGCGATATCGGTCACGATGTCCGGCTGATAATCGCGGTAGGCGTTGGTATTTTTGAGGTGGTACTCCACTTTATTGGCCCCGCCAACCAGGTTGGGAAAATTGACCGCCGAGTCGTCGGCCACGATGATTATTTTGCGCCCGCCGCCCAAATTTTTACTCAACCCAATTGGGCTGCCATAGCCGGGTACCGCTCCAGTCGCTTCGATCTCGGCGTCGGTGGCCACGCGGAAGCGCAGCCCGCCCAGAGCGTTACCCAGTTTGACCTCGTTCACCGGCAAATCGCCCCGAATCAGCACAAAGATGAAATCTTCAGTTTCATTTTCGGCAACGTAGAAAACAGCCTTGACCGTACGCGTCTCGGGGATGCCCAAAAAGTCGGCCAATTGGGCAATGGTCTTGCAGTTGGGGGTGTAAACTTCCTCCAACGGCAGCAGTTCCTCCACCGGTGGGGCGCCCTTATCAAAGACGGCCCGTTCGGCATTGGCCTGGTAGGCGCCGTCGCTGCTGATGAAGACGGTATCCTCGCCGCTATCACTGAGCACCATGAACTCGTGGGAGTCGCTGCCGCCCATCATGCCGGAGTCGGCCTCAACTTCAACCGTCTCCAGCTCGCAGGCCGCAAAGATGTTACGATAAGCCTGGACCATATCGGGGTAGAAGCGGTCGATATCGGCCTGATCACGATGCACCGAGTAAGCATCTTTCATAATAAATTCCCGTACCCGGATCAGGCCGCCCCGCGCCCGCGGCTCATCGCGCACTTTGGTTTGGATATGGTAGACCAGAATCGGCAACTGCTTGTAAGATTCCAACTCCGATTTGAGGATATCCGATAGCGTTTCCTCGTGGGTCATGGCCAGGGCCAGATCGTGGCCGCTGCGGTCCTTTAGTTTGACCAGGGCCGGCCCCACGCTATCCCACCGGCCGGTCTTTTTCCAGATTTCAGCGGGATTGAGCACCGGCATGGCCATCTCCTGGCAGCCAAGGGCATCCATCTCGCGGCGAAAGATATTCATAATCTTTTTGGAGACGCGCCAGCCCAACGGCATTTGCGTATAAATACCGGAGCCTAACGGTTTGATGAAACCGCCCCGTTGCAGTAAACGGTGGCTGATGATTTCGGCTTCGGCCGGGTCTTCCCGCAGAGTCCGGCCAAAAAATCTTGAATAACGCATCCTTTACCTCGTCAACAAAAATGCCGCCCTGCCCGGAGGGTCGGCAAATATCACAGCTTGTGCGAAGTATAACACGGGCAGGCAGGCGTGTCAACGTCAACATTTGGCCGCGCCTGGTATTTTTTGTACTCTTCCCATTTACCCGGAAATAGGCTATAATGTTGACGCTATTCAGTTCATCACTGTTCCAAACAAAGGAGAATTCAATGGTAGACTTACGAGATACCCTGGCCAACCAGCAGAGCGGTTTCGAATCGCTGGTGGGCAAGATTCCCGGTTACAAAGGTTACAAGGAAAAGGAACTTCGCCGTGAGGCGGATCAGAAATTACGGGAACATCTGGCCGGGCAACTGGCCGAGCAACTCAGCCAGGCCGAAGACATAGCCAGCCAGATGTTAACCGGCCCCGGTCTGAGCCAGCTCGATGAGATGGGCAAGGGCAACACCCGCCTGCAAACCCTGATCGACAAGGTCAAGACTGCGGCCCAGGGTTACGCCGGCTTTTTTGACGCGGTCAAGATCAAAGAGAATGAGTTGGATCTGCTCTATGAATTTGACCAACAAATGGTCCAGCAGGCGGCCGAAATTGAGGCGGCCCTCACCTCCATCCAATCAGCCCTGGATAGCGGCGACGACAGCCAGCTTGGCCCGACCGTGCGCGGCTACGTCAAAACGGTATCGGAGGCGTCAGCGGCCTTTGACCGGCGCAAAGAGACAATTTTGGGTCTGGTTTAGAATTACTTTGCCAAGAAGATGCGTGCGCTTACATTTTGGAAAGCTATAACGGTGGACAAAGAAAACGCTCTGGAAAGTCTGATTGCCCGGCTGGAAGAACACGGAATTCGGTACTGTTTGATTGGCGGGCAAGCCGTCAATGCCTATGTGGAACCGCTGGTCAGCCTGGACCTGGATTTAGTCGTTGCCATCGATCAACTGGAGCAGGTGGAGACGCTGCTGGCCGAGTCATTCGAGGTCAAACGTTTTCCGCATAGCCTGAATGTCTCCCTGCCCCAATCCGACCTGCGGGTTCAGATTCAAACAGACCGGCGTTACGCCTCTTTTCCTGAGCGGGCTACGCCCCGAAACGTGCTCGGCCTCACCCTGCCGGTAGCCAGCCTGGAAGATGTGTTGCAGGGCAAAATCTGGGCAGCCCTCGACCCTGCCCGGCGGGGTAGCAAACGCCAAAAAGACCTGGCCGATATTGCGCGCCTGTTAGAAGCTTTCCCTGAACTACGTACTCAGACGCCGCCAGAAATTCTAAACCGCTTGATTTAAGAGCAATTGCCAGTAGAGGCAGAGTTGCAAGGGTCGCAGACCGTTCATAATTCATAATTCATAATTCATAATTCATAATTCATTATTCACAATTCACAATTTTTGAGGAGAACAACAATGGCCTTATCTGAACTGATTGAACTAACCCGGGAATTACCGGACCGCATTGTCCAGCGCTGGCCTGAAAGCGGCGAAGGGCGCATCAAGATGGGCGCCCAACTGATTGTTCATCAGGGCCAGGCCGCGGTCTTTTACCGCGACGGCAAATCCCTGGATACCTTTGGGCCGGGCCGCCATACCCTGACCACGGCCAATGTGCCGCTTTTGACCAAGTTGATCAGCCAACTTGGTTTCGGTACCGACAGCATCTTCTCGGCCACGGTTTTCTTCGTGGCCATGCGCGAATTTCCCCAGGAAGGCTGGGGCACCCGCCAACCGATTGCTATGCAAACCCCCGGCCAGGGACTCGGCTGGCTGCTGCTGGGCGCGCACGGCACCTTTGGCTTTGAGGTCAAGGAGGCCAAGCGGGTGGTCGATACGTTTGTGGGCGGCGGCCAGGAGGCCCTGGACCTGAAGGCGGTTAAAAACCGGCTGGTTAACTCCATCACCCAGGCGGCCACCGACTGGTTTGCCGAGGTCAATCCGGGCAACCTGATGAAAGCCCAGTCGATGATGGATGAGATGGCCACGGCCATCAAGATCAAGGCCCAGGATCAGTTTGAAGCGATGGGCATGCTGCTCAAGAGCATTACCATCGGCGGCTTGAGTCCACTGGAAACCTCCGCCGATAAGCTCAAACAAATGGGCCTACTGGATGCCCAGATGTATATGCAACTGCAAGCCATGGAAACGATTCAGAAGGCGTCGCAGGGCGGCGGCGAGGCCGGCATGGGTGTGGGTCTGGGCGCCGGGATGGGCGCCGGCGTGGGCATGGGCCAGATGATGGCCAGCATGTTCAGCGGGATGCAGCAGCCTCAACCGGCTGCGCCCCAGGCAGCCGCTCCGCCGCCATTGCCGCAAACGCCCAAGTTTCACGTCGCCCAGGGCGGCCAGTCGGCCGGGCCGTTTGATTTGCCAGCCCTGCAGCAGTACGTCCAGGCCGGGCAACTGACCAAAGAAACGTTGGTATGGAAAGAAGGAATGGCCAACTGGACTCCGGCCGGGCAGGTGCCGGAACTGGCCAATCTGTTTGGCGGGCCTACCCCGCCGCCCCTGCCGCCGACAGGGTAAGGACAACCTGACCGCCGACCGCTGACCGCCGACGGTTGATCGCTGAATTGTTCAATACGGCAGTCGGCGGTCGTTTGTCAGCGGCCGTTCGTCAGTCGTCGGCGGTCAATATTTGGAGTTAAACCGTTATTTGGGCGGCCTCAAACAGAACGCCGGCGACCGGCAGGTTGCGATCAAAATCCAGCCCGGTCAAAGAGTCGATTTCAGCGGCCTCGGCCACTTCATCAAAAATCTGGAAGATATAGTCAAAGCCGGTCAGTTCAAAAACCAGTTTCGGTTGGTCTTGCAAGTTGACTAACCGGAACTTTTCCGGCTCACCGCCAAACAACTTGAATCCGGTAATCAACGCGGCCAGGCCGCGACTATCAAGCAAGGGTACATCCTTCAAATTGACCACCACTCGTTTAACGCCCTGGTCAACTAACTCTCGGAAGATTTCAACAACCGGTTCAACCCGACTCTCATTGAATGGTCCGCTTAAATTGAGTAGATAAATGTCCATTTTGCTTTCACCCGTAAAACTCATGCTCTCCCTCCCGGATTCACTATTGGTTTTATCAATTTTCCTACCCATCTATACGACCAACTTTGGCATAAGTTGCATCAGGCACATTCATACTGACTGAGCACATAAAATTGAATCGAATATGACCAACAAACTGCCCGACTGGCTGGTGGACGCGACGGAACAGCCCGACAAAAAAGCCCGCCAGCCGGTTAAGCGCCCCACCCGACCCGATCCACCGCCGCAAAAAAGCTCGCCACCCCCGTTAACTCCACTGCAAATGGCGATTTTGGGAGGGCTTGGCTTGATGCTGTGCGCCATCCTGGGGGGGATTGGCGGCGTACTATTGTTCAACCATGACACCTTCGTGGCGGTTCGTCCGGCCGCGCCAGAACCAACTCAACTC
>CAYZHI010000192.1:0-6936 GCA_964477335.1 uncultured Caldilineaceae bacterium
CCGCGAAGCGTGGGAACGAGAATGGAACGAGAGTGGATAGTTCTACTCGAGCTATGCTTTTCCGTTTGAGCCTTCCTCACCCTGCTTTTCACCGAGCGAGAAAAGTTTCCCTCGACCATTGGTACTCTGGCCGTTTCGCCCATCAGCCGGCTGGATATCCTGCTCGATTTGAGCTTGCAGTTGGTAGATGCGCCGGTAGATACCATCCTGAGTCAACAACTGCTGATGCGAGCCTTGCTGCACAATCTGGCCTTTCTCCAACACCAGAATTTTATCGGCCTGCATCACCGTCTGGATGCGGTGGGCGATGATAAACGTAGTTCGACCCTGCCGCAGTCGCTCCAGGGCGGCGTGGATCTCGGTTTCGGTTTCGGTGTCCACCGCCGAGACCGCGTCATCAAAGATCAGGATGGCCGGATCTTTCAGCAAAGTACGGGCAATGGTCACCCGCTGCTTTTGCCCACCCGACAGCGTTACCCCCTTCTCCCCGACCAGCGTATTGTAGCCATCGGGAAAGGTCATGATCACGTCATGAATGGCGGCCGCCCGGGCCGCGGCCTCGATCTCCTCGTCGCTGACGGTCCGGTCAACGCCATAGGCAATGTTTTCCCGCACCGTGCGGGAGAAGAGGAACGGCTCCTGCTCCACAATACCGATCTGCCGGCGCAAGGCGTACTTGGGATAGTTCCGCAGTTCAAGCCCATCCAGCAAGATCGAGCCGCCGGTGTAGTCGTAGAAGCGCGGCAGCAAGTTGACCAGGCTGCTCTTGCCCGAGCCGGTTGGCCCCAACAGAGCCACGGTTTCACCCGGTTCCACGGCAAAGGAAATGTGGTGCAAAATTCGACTGTGATCATCGTATTCGAACGAAACATTGTGAAATTCCAAATGGCCTTTCACCGGCTTGGCGGCGCCGGTCTGAGCTTCGTTCAATTCCTCGGCCGGTTCATTGATGATCTCGGCCACCCGGCTGTAGGAGACCAGCCCCATCGAGGTAGCCACAATCAACCGGCCCAGTTGTTGCATTGGCCAGATGATCCAGATGACCAGGCCGGCCACGGCCAGATAACTGCCCACGGTGATTTCACCGTTGATGGCCATCAGCGCACCCACAAAGAAGACCAGCACCATTTGCACGCCAGAAATCGTCTCGACGATAGGCCAAAACAGCGAGTGCAGCCGGGTCAATTGCCGGCCCAGCCTGTACTGCTTTGAATTCTGCTGCTCAAACTTGTCGATTTCGAACTGCTGCCGGGCAAAGGCTTTCACCACCCGCACCCCGCTCAAATTTTCCTGCAAAGTGGTCGACAGAATCCCTTCCTGGTTTTGGTGGGCGTCGTAAGCGGTGTAGATCTTTTTGAAAAAGTAGATTGAGATGGTGATGACTATCGGCATCGAAATCAGGGATATCAGGGCCAACTTGACGTTGATCAGCAGCAGCGCGGCAAAGTTGATCACAAACAGCAACCCAATCCGGCCCAGGCCGATCGCCTGTTCGGCAAAAAAGCGCCGGATCATGTCGACATCCGAGCTACACTTCTGCACCAGTTCACCTGTTTGGGCATGATCGTGGTAGGTAAAGGACAACCGCTGGATGTGATCGAATAGGTAGTTGCGCAGCCGCAAGATGGCTCCCTCGGCTGAGCGGGCTGTTAACTTGCCGCTGAGGAAGGTGAAGCCACCTTGCAAGATCGCCAGAGCCACAAAACCCAGAGCGATCAGCCAAAAAGGCGCGGCAGCATGCTCTGGGGCGGCCAGCAACGCCTCATCGATAAAATAACGCAACAGCAGGTAGGTTACTGTTTTGGCCGCAGTGGCAATCGCCAACGTGACCACGGCGCCCAGGTAAATGAGGCGGAAGCCGCCTAACAGCCGCCATAACCCAACCAACCGGTTGGTCGAGATCGTTTTCTTTAAGTCTAACGATGGATAAAATGTTGATTCCTGCATTTTCCATACCCTCCTGGCCAAAAAAGGCCCTGGGCAATTGAGTTTGTCGAGGTGAGGAGGCCAGCGTTTCTAAACCTCCTCACCGTCTATTGATGAGCCATCAGCGCACCCTGGTAACCATGGCTGTGTTTGATTGGGTTCGTGGTTGCGGTTGGGGGCCGTAACTCTGCAAAACTACCCCCAACCTGACCAGCCGTCCCCCCAACCAGCCGGCGACTCGCCGGTGAATGGCCTGGTGGCCTTGCGCTTGACTGGCCAGTTGCACCAATTGGCGGCGCTCCCACGCCCGCAGCCGATCTCGGTGCTGCTCCACACTGACCCGATAATTCAGTTCATTGGGTAACATGATTGGATTCCTCCGTGGTATGACCTACTCTAAAAAATTACACCGACGTTGTTGCCGTATCAGCATTTCCAAACTCCCGGGTTGCCTGGAGCTAACTTAACCGTAAGTTATACCGTTGCATCTGCATCCCATTTTGATTTTTGTTGTCATACCGACACCTCCTTCTGTCCTCGCTGCCCTCGTGAAAAAACAAAAAGCCGCAGACCGGTTGTCCACGGCTTGAAATTTTCTTAAGAAAGGGCCAGCAGTTACTTGCCCAGAAAAAAAATAAAAAAGCCGCAGACGGGGTATGTCTGCGGCTCGGTGGCTTACCTGTTTAGATCAACGGGAATCCACGGAGTCTGCAGACACACTGAGATTCGGCGCGCCAAAGCAATCGCCGGTGACAAGACGCACAGCAGAGATCTTGATGACGTAGATTTGCATGTCTGCACTCCTTTCGTTAAGGTTAGTTAAAAATGACTTCGCTAGCATATCACATTTTGGCCTGGCTTGTCAACCCCTCCGCCAATTTTTTTAAGGTTTGCCTATTCCACGCACGCAATGCCCAACTCTTTCAAACCGGCCAGAATCGGTTCATACAGATCGGGCGTCACCGGAATCTGCACTCCCGTGGCGCTGATTTCGCCCCGCAGGATCAGGTCGACGGCAATGGCCGCCGGCAGGCTGACGGTGCGGGCCATGGCCGAGTGGCCGTCAGGCTCGCCAAAGGCGATCAGGGTTGAGGTAAGGTGCTCTTTCCGGCCATCGGGATAGCTGGCGTCAAAGTGGTGGACCAGGATGATCAGGTCCCGTTCACCTTTGGCGTACTGCATCCGGGCCAGCATCACCGTGGTCAACAAATCCAGCGGCGAGATGGCCGCAACCACCCCTTCGATGGGCCGCTCATCGAACAACCCCAGCCAGGCCATATTCCGAATGACCGCGCTCTCCTGGTCAACATCCAGACAGGCCGCCACATCGGCGGCGATATTACCGGAATTGGCGGTTTCGGGGGGGAGCATCTCGCGCACATATTGGGCGTAACTTTTGCCCGCCGCGGGCCGTTTGTCTTCACTCAGCCAGCCAAATTGAACCATTTTGTCCAACGTATCGCACCAGCCGATGTTGCGCAGCGTCCCCCGGTACATCGTACCGGCATCCTCAATCCCATAAATTTTCTTGTACGGTACTGAATCGCGGTTGGGATAGGCTTCAAACTCGCCCAAACCCGCCACCTCGAGCAGCCAGTAGTGTTTGAAGAGCTCCCGACCAGCCACGTTGACCTCCTGGCCATTGCGCAGGTAATGGGCGGCGTTACGGGCCGCCAGGAGCACCCCGCGCGGACTCCACGAGAATTTATAGCCAAAGGGGTTGTCGTTGGCTTCCGGCGCGGGCAGACCGCCGCAGTAGGACATAAAACTATCGATATGACCGCCGGCCTGCTGCACCCGGTGAATGACCTGCATCGCCGACATATGGTCGATGCCGGGATCAAGGCCGACTTCATTGAGGATAATCAGGCCAGCTTGTTTGGCCGCGGCGTCCAATTCACGCATCGCCGGGCTAACGTATGAGGTGGTCACCATCGGCTTGCCGGCGGTCAGGCTGGCTTTGGCCACGCTGACGTGATGAATGTAGGGCAAGAAGCTAACCACGAGATCGACCTGAGCAACCAGCTTGTTCAACTCCGTGTGGTCAGGGTCGGCTTCAATATCATAGGCCAGGGCACGCCCGTTTGGATGGTCGCCCACCAGTTTCTCAGCCCTGGCGGCGGTACGGCTGGCCACAGTAACCCGGTAACCTTTTTCGAGCAGGTAACTGACAATCGGGCCGGTCACCAGGCCGGCGCCCAAGATGAGGACTTGTTTCATCGTTGCAGACTCCTTATGCTGTTTGTTTTTATGTTAATAGGGCAGCTTACTCGGCGCCTTCAATTTCCCGGATGACCAGGTTATCAAACTCAACCGCAGCCGACTCACCTTCTTCAAACATGTCCATCAGCAAGCCGACGGTCCCTGCGGCCAGGGTGTCGTCCTCCAGAGTGGTCAATTGCTCGCCGTTGACAAAAAAGGTGAGCGTAGTGCCGTCGGCAATCACCATCAATTCGTTGGTTTCACCCACATTGATGGCGTCGGTGCTGGACCAGGCTTTGAGCGTTTTCCATTCCCCGTCGTAAAGCTGAACACTGTAAAGGCCGTCATTACCGATTTCAAAAGCGTAGGTGTGCAACTCACTGTTTTCGCGAAAAGCCACGCCGTAAGAGTAATGCTCTGCATCATCCAGCGGCGTTGCCTCCAACGTCAAAACGAAGTCGTCGAACTGGCGGTTGGGCAGGACTTTTTCGACATATGCCTTTTGCTTGGCCGTTACGTCGAGGGTATAGACCCCATCGTCAATGATTATCTCGTGCTCGGTGTAGTCGTCTTCAAATTGGCCGGTGGACCAGCCATTAGCGTCAGAGTCGAAATAGTCAGCAAAAATGAGGCCGGCCTCGGTTTCTGGTTCGGCAGATTCAACAGCCTGGACCACCAGATTATCGAAATCAACCGTGGCATTGTCGCCGGCCTCGTACAATTCAAAAGCCACCCCAACCGAGCCGCTCGCCAGCGTGTCGTCCTCGATGGAGGCGGCCTCTTCGCCGTTGATGAAGAAGGTCAAGGCGGTCCCCACGGCCTCGACCGCCAGGGTGTTAGGCCCTTCCGGATCAATAGCCGCCATTTCGGTATATTCAACCAGAGTTTGCCACTCGCCGTCTTGTAACAAATTGACCACAAAAAAGCCGTCGCTATCGATTTCAAAGCTGTATAACTGTTGGTCTGCGGTGTTGCTGCGAAAAACCAAACCGTAGGCAAAGGGGGCGCTGTATTCCACCGGGATGGCGTTGACCGACACAAAAAAATCGTCAAAGTCGTGAAAATCGGCCTCGGCCGGCTCTTCCCAGATAAAAGTACCCTGCTCGGCCTGGTGGCTAAGGCGGTAGCGGCCATCGACAATCTCAGCCTGGTAGCGGCCATACTCATCGGTCTCATCACCGGTATGCCAGTCATTGCTATTCGAGGCGAAATCCTCGGCAAACAGAATCTCCCCCGCCTGGTCAGAGGGATAGAGAACGGCGTCGCTGGATGCCGGCGTCGTAACCGGCGTGGCCAACGGAATATCGGTGGCGGTCGGTGCCGGCTCGGCCGTGGCGGGTGTAGTTGGTGTGGCGGGCGTTGTTGGTGTGGCAGGTGTGGTCGATGTGGCAGTTGCAGTGGGCAGGTTGGCCTGAATCTGGCTGCTGGCGACTGAAGTACTGGTCGCCCGGTCCGTGGGAGTGCTCATGACTGCCCAGGCAATGACTCCGGCGCCGGCCAGGCATAACAGCAAAACGACCAGCCCACCGACGATCAACAACGGGGCCATTATCCCGCCCGATTTGGCCGACGGCGCGGGTGTAACCGCCTGAGGCACGGCCTCGGTCCGGGTCGATGGGAGGGACAGGTCGGCGGTTCTGGGACTGCTCTCGATCTCTCTGAGCGCCTGCTTCAGCGCTTTTTCCATGTCGGCGGCGCTTTGGAAGCGGTCGTCAGGTTTTTTGGCCATCGCCTTGAGCACAACCCGCTCAAGCGGTTCCGGAATACCGGGTTTGATAGTCCGCGGCGGCGGCAGCGGGTCGTTGAGATGCATCAGCACAATGGCCAGGGGCGTTTCGGCTCGATAGGGTGGCTGGCCAGTCAACAGTTCGTAGAGCACCACCCCCAGGGAGTAGATATCGCTGCGACCGTCAACCGGTTTGCCTTCGGCCTGTTCCGGAGACATGTAGGCTGGCGTGCCCAGGATGCTGCCGGCGCTGGTCAACTGGGTGTCGCCGGAGCCTTCAACCATTTTGGCAATACCAAAATCGGTCAGCAGTTCCTCGCCATGTTTGTCGATCAGGATATTACTGGGCTTGATATCACGGTGAACCACCCCCTGCCGATGGGCGTAATCCAGGGCCCGGGCGATGTTGCCCACAATCTGGACAATACGGTCATACGGCAACGACTGCCCCATCAGATTGGTTAGAGTGCCGCCTTCGACGTAACGCATCACCAGGTAGGTATATTCACCCTCCGTGTCAAAATCGTGTACCGGCAGGATGTGGGGATGTTCCAGAGCGGCAATCGCCCTGGCTTCATGCTGAAAACGCTTGACAAAGTTGGGGTCGTACGCCAGTTGTTTGGGCAGAATTTTGATGGCCACGTACCGGTCAATCGAGGGCTGATACGCTTTGTAGACCGTAGCCATCCCCCCAAGGCCAATCTGTTCGACAATCTGGTATTGGCCGATAGTTTTCCCGATCAAATCCGACATATCGCCTCCGTCATAGTGACCAGCAAAAATTATCTGGCCTCAGTAAATCCAATTTTTGAACGTAGCAAAGGCATCCCCATGCCTTTGCGGACAGTATAGGGATGCGGTTCTACGTAAATTTGGATCGACTGAGCCTCTTGAATCATTATGAGCAAAGTTGAAAAAGGCTATGCTGTATGCTGTAGCATAGCACAAAATAAACTGATTGACTATAGGTGAGAAGGCTTAATTAGGCGTTTTTGGAATTAAAGCGCCCGGCGCTTATTGCTGCCCCGCATCACTCCTCGTTGAGGAGGCGCAGGACTTCCGGCAGCAAAGTTTGGGTGGTG
>CAYZHI010000193.1:0-6906 GCA_964477335.1 uncultured Caldilineaceae bacterium
AAACAGGGCAATCTGAAATTTGAGCCGGGCCCCTTCAGCGATGGCGTCTGGAATATCTATTTGGCCGATGAGAATGGTACCCCCCTGTCAGAGACGGTGTCGCTGGCTTACTCCACTGATCCCGAACAGTGGGTCTGGGATTTCGTTATCTTCAGACGAAAATCCGGCTAACTCGACTGGTTAACTTTACTTCCTCACATTTGCTTTGACTATTAAGGCCAATTGCGGTAATATTCCCCCTGTTGTCTGCAACTAGATTGGGGCCGGTGGCGGAACAGGCAGACGCTGCGGACTTAAAATCCGCTGGGGCTTATCACCCCGTGTGGGTTCGAGTCCCACCCGGCCCACCACTCTTCACCTGCACGTGTTTGCCGCAGGAGCCCCCAGGGAATGGGAGCAGGGAGAGCAGGGAAGTAGTTTTTCTCGATTCTCTCATGCTCCTATTCCCTTGTTTTTAAATCTGGTGCCGGGGAGGTGCGCCATTCTATGTCTACACTCTTGGTAAAGAATGCCGATGTTCTGGTAACCATGAATGAGATGCGCCAGGAAATCAAAGCCGGCGCTGTATTGGTCGAAGGTAACCGCATCAGTTGGGTTGGTCCCACGGTTGAGGTTGAGCGCTGGTTGGCTCAAAACCGGCCAGACCTGGCTCGGGCTGGAGTTGATCAGATCATTGACGCCCGCGGCTGTGTGGTGCTGCCCGGTTTGGTCAATTGTCACCATCACCTCTACCAAACCCTCACCCGCACGATTGGCACCGGCGTCGGCAAAATTTTGTTTGACTGGCTCAAATTTCTCTATCCCATTTGGGCCGAAATGACTCCGGAAGCGGTTTACGTTAGCGCCAAAATTGGCCTGAGCGAGCTAATTCTGAGCGGCTGCACCACCGTGGCCGACCACCTCTATCTTTATCCCAACGGCAGTAAGATCGATGACGAGATCCGGGCGGCTCAGGAGATTGGGGTGCGCTTTCACCCCACCCGCGGCAGCATGAGCCTGGGCGAAAGCCAGGGCGGCCTGCCGCCCGACCGCGTCTGCGATCCTGAACCGGAGATCATCAAAGATTGTATTCGGGCCATTGAAACTTTTCACGATCCCAACCCTTACTCTATGGTGCGGATTGGTCTGGCTCCGTGTTCTCCTTTTAGCGTTACCTCCGACCTTATGCGCGAGTCGGTTGAAATCGCCCGGCAGTATCCGCTGGTCAACCTGCACACTCACCTGGCCGAGACCAAAGACGAGGATCGCTTTTGCCTGGAGATGTTTGGCAAACGGCCGGTGGAGTACGCCGAATGGTGTAATTGGGCCGGCGAGGATGTCTGGTTTGCCCACATGGTCCATCCCAACGAAGCCGAGGTCGCGTGGCTGGCCAAAACCAATACCGGCGTTTGCCATTGCCCCAGCAGCAATATGATTTTGGCTTCGGGCATTGCCCCGATTCGGGCAATGGTCGATCAGCGCATCCGGGTTGGTTTGGGCGTCGATGGTTCGGCCAGCAACGACGGCAACCATATGTTAGGCGAGGCCCGCCAGGCGATGCTGTTGCAGCGGGTTGGTTGGCCCGGCTTTGAGTCGCGGGCCGACCGCTTTACCGCCCGCGAAGCGCTGGAGTTGGCTACTCTGGGTGGGGCGCGGGTTTTGCGCCGGGATGATATCGCCGTGCTTGCCCCCGGCAAGGCCGCTGACCTGGTGGCTTTTCGGGTTGACGGCCTGGCCCATGCCGGGGGGCAAGCCGATCTGGTGGCCTCGCTGCTCACTTGTAACCCCGCCCTTGTCTGGCTGTCGGTTATCAATGGCCGGGTGATGGTTGAAGATGGCCAATTTCTGCCCTTTGAGTTGCGGCCGGTCATCGAGCGGCACAATCAGATTAGTCAGGAAATGCTAACCCGCGCCGGCGTGTTATAATTATAAATCAGGTGGTCAGTGGTTTCATAACCTGCAACCTGCAACCTGTAACCTGCAACTTGCACCCTGCTACCTGAAACCTGCCACTTGCAACCTGTTGAATGCCAAAGTTAGAATATTTGCAGCAAAAGAAACTAACTCCCGCCGATGAATTGCGGGAGAGGCTTGTTAGCCTGGAAGAACGTCTGGTCAAAATCAGGTCGATGGCTTCGATTGAGGCGCTACAACTGCTGCACGACATGGATCAGACGACTCTGCTCTTTAGCCAACTTGAAGCCGGCGGCTTGAACTTGCTGCCGGAACGGGGCCGATTCCAGACGATCCAGGCTCATCTTCGAAGCCGTGTTTCCGTCTTGCTAAAGGCGGTGGGGGGAGCGGCTGCTCTGGCGCAGCGCCGGCCTGCGCCGCCGCCGGCTGAAGAACGTTGGTGGTGGTATATCGATCAGATGGTATTTGCCCAGCAGCGACGCCGGCGGCGCAATTGGCTGATTGCCCTGTTAGTTTTGGCGCTACTTGTTGGCGGAGCTGTATTGGTTTTTAACACGATTCTGGCCCCGTCGCCTGAGGTTGTGGCTCGCCTGGAGGCCGAGAACTCGGCCTTTAACGCTATTGAAATTGGCGACTTTCCGGCCGCCCTGGCCGCCGTTGAAGCAGGACTGGCCAAAGTACCGGCTGAACCCAGTCTTGTCTTGCTAAAAGGTCTTTTGTTGGAGACCCTGGGCCAGGAAGACGCGGCGGCTCAAACATTGGCCGCAGCCGAAAAGGCTTTTGCTGACCCTATCACCTACTATATGTTCCGGAGCCAGTTAAGGCTGCGCTTAAACCAACTGGAAAAAGCTGAACAGGATGCCCGCCTGGCCCTGGAACTCGACGATGCCTCAGCCGGAGCCTGGTTGCTATTGGCGCAGGCCCTTGAACTCCAAAACCGGCTGGGCGAGGCCAGCGCAGCCTATAACCAGGCCAGCCAGCTGGCCTTTGAAAGTGGAGATAACGAAATCTTTGTACTGGCCCGGCTGGCCCTGGCCCGTCTGGCCGGGGCGCCGCCAAATTAACTGCTGGGAGACAATATAAAAGATGGGACAGTCCGACTCAACTTACCTGCGGACCTGCCAACCAACCAGCCATCCAGCCAACCAGCTAACCAACGAGCCAGTCAATACCGAGACCACCACTTCAGACACTGACACCAGTCTGGATATTGAGTTTATTGTGCTGGATGAGGAGGAGCTGGAGCGGCCTTATCGCGTCATTATCCACAACGACGATGTGACCACCTTTGATTTTGTCATTGCCGTTCTGGTTACGATTTTTGAACTTTCCTTTGGCCGGGCCGAACGGGTGGCATTTGAAGCTCATACCAGGGGGCAAGCCTACGTCGCCACTCTGCCGCTTGCCGAAGCCAAAAGCCGCGTCTTCAAGGCCCAGTACGCAGCCCGGCAGCAGGGTTTTCCGCTTTCCTTCACTATCGAACCGGAATAGGGCTGTTCATTCAAATAGCCGGGTAATTTCATCGCGGTCAAAGGTGGGCAGGGGCCGAGTTCCATCTGGACTGACCAGCAGCCGGTCCTGTTCCAATGGCTGCACCCGGCCAATTCGGCTGGCCTTGATGCCGGCCTTGGCCAGGGCCGTTACAATTTGCCTACTGCGGTGGGGGTCGGCGGCAATCAGCAGCGACCCGGAGGCGATCACCCCCAACGGGTCCAGGCCAAAATATTGGCACAGCGCCACCGTCTCCGGCAAAAAGGGTAGTTCCTCGGCCATAACCTCTAGCCCAACTCCGGCAGCCTCGGCCAGTTCGTGCAGGCCGGTCGCTATACCACCCTCGGTCGGATCGTGCATCGCGTGAACCCCACCCACGGCCGTAGCGACGGCCGCATCTCTAACCACACTAATGCCCGGTTGGTGTAGAAAATTTGCATAATCATCGAGTTTATCCGGCTCGAAGCGCCCCTCTAACTCGCTACGCTTTTCGATGGCGATGATTGCGGTTGCTTCAATGGCAATGCCCTTGGTTAAAATCAGGTCGTCGCCGATCTGAGCGCCGGCGGTGGAAACCAGCCCGGCCGGGGTCACTTCGCCCAACATCTGGCCGATGACCAGCGGGCGGTCCAGGCCATACGTGATTTCGGTATGGCCACCCACCAGGCTGATGGACAGGTCAGTGCAAGCAGCGTGGATTTGAGCAAATATCGCTTCGACCAGCTCAGGGGTACTGCTTTTGTTCGGCAGAAGCAGGGTGGCCAGGAACCAGCGTGGAGTGGCCCCGGTACAGGCGATATCGTTGGCATTAACGTTAACAGCGTACCAGCCGATTTCGTCAGTAGCAAAGGTGATCGGATCGGTTTTGGCCACCAGGTAGCGATCACCCATCTCGATCACGGCGGCATCCTGGCCGATGGCCGCGCCGATGACCAGGCGAGGATCAGTGGAGGCGTATCTGGCCAGCAGCCTGGCCAGCTCGTCTGCCGGTAATTTACCAATGGGATAAGTTGACATTTCTTGGGTTTATTTCGGCTGATTGTGCCCGCTTCTGGTTGATTATGGTGGATTTTACTTGATTCTGTCGCTGGGTACAAGCAGGGATAGATCGATTTTAAGGTAAATTAAATTAACAACCAATAGAATGTGGTATAATTACTCATTAAGTCTGAATGAAAGGAGGTGACAGTTATGATGTTCCTGCCACGGGAAGAGGGTCAAGGTCTGGTTGAATACGCCTTGATCTTGGTGTTGGTAGCCATTGTGGTCATTGCCATTCTGCTCTTGCTTGGCCCGGTAGTTGGAAACACCTTCAGTAACCTTGTCGCCAATCTCTAATTTTTTCCCAGAAATTTTCCTCTTTTTTACCGAGGTCACCTGTAAAGGTGGCCTTTGTCTTTTAAAAAACAAAGGGCCACACCGGGGTGTGACCCTTTGCCGCGCCGTAGCATCTTATCCAAAAATAGGAGGCGATGCTACGGCGCTGCACATACTACTACTGTCAAACATTAGCATCACCTCCTTTGTTTAGGGTAGCGAAGTTGGAGGTGAGAATATTTATGTTAATTCTCACCCTGTGCCTCTCGGCAGTAACAATGGTGATTTAGTATACCTTGAAATTATGGTTTTTACAAGTACCGCCAGCAAACTTTAAGCTGACGTCGGCACTGCGTCTCAACGCTGCAAAGTTCTGTTTCCACTGCTCTTGAATCGTGGTATACTTGAAAATAGTTGCCTTCCCGCCAACCTGGACCGCTTCAGTTTCAAAAGCACCCGGAGTCCTTGCTTTGAGGACGCCGTCTTTACTCACTAGCGCCACCTGTTTCTCCGACCGCGGCGAATGGTCAGATCCTGAGGGATTGAGCTATGACTCAAACAGACTTTTACCACTGGCTTGCACCACCAACTTTTGCCGACGAAAACCAGAGCCGGTTAGCTGGCCTGCAATATGTTATCTTTTGGGGCACTATCATCGTGGTTTTTGTCTTTGGTGTGTTAACCTTGATGTTTCAACCTGAACCCTGGCCCCGTCTACTATTTAGTGGACTGTGGCTGCCGGTGGCCTTGGGCAGCCTGGCCTTGCTGCGCCGCGGCGCGCTTAAGATCGCCAGCAAGGTCTACATAAGCTTGGCCTGGTTGATATTGACATTGGATGCCTGGCTGGCTGGCGGTGTGACGAGTTCGGCCTTCAGTAGCTACATTGTAGTCATTATGATAATCGGCATTTTGGGGAATTTATGGACGGCGCTGTTCTTTGCCGGCCTGTCGGCTGCCATGGGTGGCGTGTTGCTCTATGCCGGCAGCAAAGAGATTTTACCGGTTACTCCGCTGGCGACCACGCCGCTATCGTTATGGCTGACCTTGACTATCAACTTTGTCGTCGCGGCGATGTTGGTTTACCTGGAAAATGGCAGTATCTCTAACATCCTCAAGCAGACCAGGGTGAATGAAACTGCCTTGCTCACCACCAACCGGCAGCTCCAGGCCACCCAGGTTACCTTACAGGAGCGGACCAGTGAGCTGACGAAAGCGGTCGAGCAACTCGAAATCCAATTGACTGAACGACAACAGATCTTGGAGTCGCTTGTCCGCAGCCAGCAAGAGCTGCGGCAATTCAATCTGGAGTTGGAACTGCGGGTTCAGGAGCGGACCAACGAACTGGTCAAAATGAACGAAGCGCTGACCGAAGAGGTATCGACCCGCCGGCAGGCCGAACTGGCCCTCCAGGAAACGTTTATGCTCATTGAGCGGGCCAAGCAGGAGTGGGAGGTTACTGTTGACTCGGTGCCTCAGTTTATTGGCCTGCTTGACCGGCAGGGACGGCTAAAGCGGGCTAATCGAACTGTCGAACGGTGGAACCTGGCCCCCGTGACTCAGGTCAGAGAACAAACTGTGCACCAACTATTTCACCCTGACTGCACCGATCCGGCCTGCCCTGTCGAAAACTTCTGGCGTCAGGCCAGCCAGAAACTGCAGCAGGGCCAGCCCTGGCAAGATGAGGCTGACGACAAAATTCTGGGACGCTATCTGCAGTGTCAGGTTGAACCTATTTCGATTACCCCCAAAGACAAGCAGCAACCCTCAGATACCTGGGGCGTGGTGGTGGTACAGGATATCACCGCATCCAAGCAGGCTGAGGAGCGGCTTCGGGAAAGCGAGGCCAAATTCCGCTCATACATCGAGCATGCTCCGCTGGCAGTATTTATTTCCGATGGGACAGGTCGCTATGTGGAGGCCAACCAGATTGCCCTGGATATGCTAGGTTACGATGCCCCCACGTTGTACGAAAAGCGTATCCCTGACATTGTTCCTGAGGTAGATCACGACGTGTTGTTCGGGGCAGTAGCTGCTCTGCGTAGCGTTGGCAAATACGAGGGCGAGTTGCGGCAGCAGCGGCGCGATGGACAGCAGATCTGGATCTCGCTGCGAGCCGTCAAGATCAACGACGACCGCTTTATGGCCTTCTGCCACGACATCACGGCGCGCAAACAGACCGAGGAGGCGCTACGGGAGAGCGAAGCC
>CAYZHI010000194.1:0-6895 GCA_964477335.1 uncultured Caldilineaceae bacterium
AGTTTGGGCTAATCCTCTACGCCATGGGGCTGATGAACGGCGCTCGCCTGGCCGTGTCGGCCCAGGCGTTGGGCATCGCTGAGGCGGCTTATCGCGAAGCGCACCGGTATGCCGAGGATCGCATCCAATTTGGCCGGCCTATCCGCGACATTCCGGCCGTTTCGCGGATGCTGCTGTCGATGCGGGGCGAAATCGAGGCAGCCCGGGCGCTGATCTACGAAACCAGCCGCTGGGTTGACCTGTCGAAAGCCTACGATCATCACCTCGCCGCCACCGAGAGCAAAGATAAAGCGGCCCGCGAGCGGTTAAAGCAGGCTTCAGCTCTGGCCGACGCCCTGACCCCACTGACCAAATATTACGCCACCGAGATGGGCAACCGGGTTTGCTACCAGGCCATGCAGGTACACGGCGGCGTCGGCTATATGCGGGAGTTCAATGTGGAGCGCCATTACCGCGACATCCGGGTGACCAACATCTACGAGGGCACCAGCCAGTTGCAGATTGTGGCCGCTATCGGCAAGCTGCTGGGCGGGGCGTTGAATGAGTTGCTGGACGAGTGGGCGGCCCAGGATTATGGCCCGGAATCGGCCTCCCTCAAGGCGGCGCTCACGGAGGCGACGGAGTTGTTCAAAAAGGCCAGCCTCAAACTGAAGGATAATGAACGGGAGGTCATCGACTATTACGCCGCCGACCTGACCGACATGGCCGTCTATGTGCTCAATTCCTGGCTGCTGCTTCAAGACGCCCGGCTGTCGGAGCGAAAGCGGGCCATGGCCCGGGTCTACATTGGCGAGCATCTGCCCAAGGTTTACAGCGCCGGCGAGGCCATCCACGCCGCCAACACCAGCCCACTTGAGGCCAGAGCAGCTATCTTGACCGGCCCGTTTTAGCCCATAAAGGAGTGACCGGCACTTTTGAAGAGTCGAGCACATTTCAGGAGGCCAATAAATCTTGACTTTCTCATCAAATTGGGGCATACTCTAGCGCGTAAGACGCGGTTTGTTCTGTTGGGATGACAAAGATTCACCGCTCAGACTGACTAGTCCGGGCGGTTTTTTATTCCAGGAACAACATGCGGGCCAATAACAAACGTTCAGTAAGTAAAGGAGAATAAAAAATGAGCGAACGTGAAATTGGAACCGTCAAATGGTTCGACAGCAAAAAAGGCTACGGCTTCATCGAGCGCCAGTCCGGGGGTGATATTTTTGTGCATCACTCCGCGATCATCGCCGAGGGATTCCGTAATCTTATGGAGGGTGACCGGGTCGAATTTACCGTAGTTCAGGGTAAAAAAGGGCCGGCTGCCTCCGATGTGCGCAAAATTTAGGAGGTGATGTGGTGACGAATGCCGAGCTGGTAGTGGCAGATGGCCTGGTGGTGAGTCTCGATTATACCCTGCGCCTCGATGATGGGCAGGTGCTTGATACTAGCCAGGGCGAGGCGCCCCTGGATTTTCTACAGGGGGCCGGCCAAATTATTCCCGGCCTGGAAGCGGCGCTTTACGGCATGGCCGTGGGCGATGAAAAAGAGGTAGAAGTAGCTCCGGCTGATGGTTATGGCGAAAAGAGTCTCGACGCTTTTGAGCTGATTCCGCGCGACGCCTTCCCGGCTGACCTGGAATTAACTCTGGGCATGGGGTTGCAATTGCAGAGCGAGTCAGGTGAAGAGCTGGTGGCTTATGTGGCTGATCTTCGCCCTGAGGAGGTCCTACTGGATCTAAACCATCCCCTGGCCGGCGAGACTCTCTTCTTCGATATCAGAATCGCCGGTTTGAGGCCGGCCACGGCCGAAGAGTTGGCCCACGGCCACGCCCATAGCTCGGGCCACGCTCACTAAAAGCCCGCAACTGCAGCAAATAACAGAAAAGAAAACCTACCAAGAATATAGAGCCCCGTTAGCACGGGGCTTCTTTCTTTGGATGGATTATTCCGACCAAATGCCAGGAGTTGATCAAAGCGGCGGCGGCTGCCACCCTCCCAGAACGGCCTCCAGGTGATGAGCCACGGCCAGAGCGACTGCCTCACCCCAAGGCTGGGCCACAAGCTGCACCCCAATCGGCAGACCCTCCGGCGAGCTACCACCCCGCACGACCACCGCCGGCCAGCCGGTCAGGTTAAAAACGCGGCTGTAGGTGAAACCGGCGTTGAGGTCGGCGATGGCGCCATGAGGCAGAGCCGGGTAGGCGCTAACCGGGCAAAGAATCAGTTCATAATGTTCCATAAAGGCCAGCATCGCACTGCGTAGCCGATCCAACCGGCTCAACATCTGGCTGAACTCCGCCGCCGAAAGCGACTCCCGGCCAAAGAAGCGATTCCGCAGCGCCGGGTAGACCTCGGTAGTGCCGGCCTCCTGCAGCAGCCGCTGAATCCAGGTCGCGCCATCGGCTGTGACCAGCTCAAACCAGGTATCCCTGGTAGTTTCAATCCCCGGCGGTCGAGCTTCCGTCACTTGCGCCCCGGCGGCCGCCACGGCTGCCGCCGCACTCTGCACCACCGCGGCCACTTCGGGCGTGGGAGCTGCGATGCCGTTGTCGGTAAAATAGGCCACCCGTAGACCTTTGAGCCTCACGGTCGCAGGGTCGGCCAGCGGCATTGGGACCACAGCCGGATCACGCCAATCGACCCCGGCAATCAACGGCAGCACCAGGATCAGATCCTCAACAAAACGCGCCAGCGGACCGATCTGGGTCAGGATATCCAGCGGGCCGGCCTCGTAAGAAATGATGTGGCCGGTGCGGGGCACTCGCCCGGCGGTGGTTTTGAGGCCGGCAATGCCGCAGTAATGGGCCGGCTGGCGAATACTGCCGCCGCTGTCGCTGCCCAGATCGAACGGCGAGCCGCCTGCAGCGATGATGGCGGCCGCGCCGCCGCTACTGCCGCTGGGCGAGCGAGTCAGGTCGTAGGGGTTGTTGGTGCGGCCATAGATCAGATTGTCGGTTTCGATGAAAAGGGTCAGTTCGGGGGTGTTGGTTTTGCCGAGCAGGATGGCCCCGGCCCGGCGCAGGCGGGCCACCACCGTGGCATCTTGACGCGGTACATAGTTTCGCCGGCCTTGTGTGCCGGCTGTGCTGATAACGCCGGCCGTATCCAGCGAATCCTTAATGGTGAACGGCACACCATGCAGCGGACCTTTCAACTCACCCCTGGCCAGGGCGGCGTCGGCGGCACGGGCTTCGGCCAGGGCGGACTCGGCCGTAACCTGAACCACGGCGTTGAGTTTGGGATTGACCGCCTCGATGCGGGCCAGGTGAGCCTGAACCACCTCCACCGCAGAGAGTTGCTTGGTGCGAATGGCCTCAGCTAACTTTGTGGCTGAAGTGTAGATTATCTCATCCATTTTAGAGCGCCCGGCTCAGAATCTCGTCCAACTCCTCAACTGTCAACTGAATAGGATTGCCCTTCATACTACTGGCCTGTTGCGCTTTTTCGATCAAATCCGGGAAATCGGCTTGAGTCAGGCCGTAGCTCGACAGGCCGGGCACCTGCAAATCTCGACACAACGCCTGCACCCATTCCACCCCATCAGCAGCGGTAGCCTGGCGACTGCCGGTCAGAATTTGGGCCACCTCATCGTAACGAGCCAGGGCAGGGTTATCAGGCTGGCGAGAGCGCAGGGCCTGCACGTTGACCGCCATCACGTGGGGTAACAAGGCGGCGCAGGTGGCCCCATGCGGGGCCGAGAACATCCCGCCAAAGGGCGCGGCGAAACCGTGGACTGCGCCCAACTTGGCGTTGGCCAGGGCCAGGCCGCCGAACAGGCTGGTCAGAGCCATATCGTCGCGGGCGGCCGTATCCTGGCCATTCTCGTAGGCCCGGCGCAGCGACCGGGCGGCGCGAGCCAACCCTTCACGGCAAAACCCGTCGGTCAGGGGGTTGGCCTGGTGCGAGACAAAAGGTTCCAGCACCTGGGTCAGGGCGTCCAGGCCGGTGCTGGCGGTCAGAGCGGGGGGCAGGTCGTAGGTTAACTGGGGGTCAACCAGGGCCAGCCGGGCTAACATGAGCGGACTGCGCAGACTAACCTTGACCTGGTGCTCCGGCGAACCCAACACCGCATTTTGGGTAACCTCGGCGCCGGTCCCGGCCGTCGTTGGAACAGCGATAAACGGCGCGCTTGGACGGCTGATTTTTTTACCGTGGCCAATCACTTCCAAGTAATCCAGCGGCTGGCCCTTGTTGGTCAGCAGGGCGGCAATGGCTTTGCCGGCATCGATGGCGCTGCCGCCGCCAAAGCCAACAACGAGATCACATTTATTGGCCCTGGCTTTAAATACGCCTTGCTTCACCAGATCGACCGTAGGCTCGCCGGTCACGGTGAAGGTGGCAATGTCAAGGCCGTGGCCGGTGAGGACATCCAACAGGGGGTTGGTTCCCTCTTGGGTGCGGCCAATCACCACCAGGGCGCGATGGCCCAACTCAGCGGCCAGTAGGCCGAGCTGTGATAGGGTTCCTGGCCCAAAAATAATCCGCGTAGCCGTAGCAAATACAAAGTTCATGGCCGGTCCCCTACTGCTCAAACGTAGGAAAAACAGTGACATAACTGGTTTTGCTACGCGGCTCGGCCATCATGCCGGCGACAGTTTCGGCCCATTTTTGATAGTGGGGAGTTTCTTTGTGCCGGGCCGGGTCTTGGGACGTCCGATAGACTTCGACCAGAAGGAAGCGGGTCGGGTCATCCTGCTGCTGCAATAGATAAAAGGCGGCCACACCTGGCTCCTCGCGGCTGTGGCGAACATTCTCAATGGTGGCCTGCCGGAAGGCATCAACGTACTCCGGTTTGACATGCACGTAAACATTGATGGTCAACATCGTTGTCACTCCTTTGCAGTAAAGTATCGATAGATCTGGTTAGATTATACTGGACATACCGAGATTTTGTTAAACAGCGGACAACGTTTAGGGCAAGCGAGGGATTGGATTTTAGAGGGGGGGATCACCCATTTGCTCGGTACAGGCCAGTTGAGTAACGTTCAACCGCGCTCGCCACGCGGCGGCGTAAACGGCCCAGGCCGGATACTCGTCGACCAGGGCGGTATAGGTCGTCTCGGCCTGGGTGAACAGCCGGTCGAGTTGTTGGGCCAGCACGGGCAACTGGTCATATTGATAGGCCGAGCGAAACAGGGTTTCCAACATCTGATACCGCTCGCCCAGGGCGCCGGGTAGAGCCAGGGCGTGGCCGAGATGGGCGATATCGGTACGGGTCAAGTAGAGACCGGCGTCACGCGAGCGGAGCAATCGCTTGAGCAGCGGCCGCCAACCGGCCCAAAACTCGCCGGTTTCGACGGCGAGTGGTAGGGAATCTGGCTCGACAAGCGCCGCCTGAGGTTGCGGCCAGGGTTCTTCGCTCCCTCGAAATTTTGGCGGCGGCGGCCGCAAGTCCGGGAACGGATCAACGCCGGCCGGCGCAGGCTCGACCGGCAGCAGAGTCAAGAGCATGTCGAGGGTCAAGCCGGCCAGGCGGGCGTAGAAGGGGTGGGGGTCGAGCCGCAGGAGGGTGGTAACAAAGACCGGCGCCCACAGGGCCAGGTGTTCGGTCTGCAAGCGGCGGCTCAGGTCGTGGCGCGCCTGGGCCAGCCAATCCGCCAGGGCCAGCAGTTCCAGCCCCAGGTGATCGGGCGCGCCGGCTCGCGTCTTGGCGGGAGGCAGCCAGTCGCCCTGGTGATACAATTGCTGCAGCCGGGCTGTGGCCGGCGCCATCAACATGGCCGAAGGGTCGAGAAAGACGCTTTCATAGGGGGGCAGATTAAAGCCAAACAGCCGTTGGTACTCCACCGCCAGGTTGGTGAGGGCCGGCGGTTCAAGCTGGGGCAGCGTCTCGGCCAACTCCGGGAGACCCCGGAGGAGCTGAAGATCAGTTGGCCCCAATTCCTCCAGCCAGAAGCGGCCCAGGAGACGCAGGGCGTGGCTAAATGATTGGGTCATTGGGTCTATTTGACCAGGAATATCACTGGTAGACGGCAGACCACAGACCGCCGACCGCCGTTAAATAGGCCATCTCGGTGGTCTGCAGTCGGCCGTCGGCGGTCAATGGCTTGCAATCGGCAACCCGGCGACGGCCCAATCGCGATAACCGCCGATTAAATTTTTGACCTGTTTGAAGCCGTTGGCCTGCAGAATGCTGGCCCCAATCGCCGAGCGGTTGCCGCTCTGGCACTGCACCAGGATCGGTTTGTCGGCCGGCAATTCCGCCAGCCGTTCCGGGAGATAGCCGAGCATGATATGGTGGGCGCCCGGAATATGGCCCTCCTCCCACTCGCTGCGGCTGCGCACGTCCAACACGGTCACTTCGCCGTTTTTGACCCGGTCAGCCACTTCCGCAGGCGTGGTGGCCTCGTAACATTCCAGCCGCTGGCCGCTCTCACCCCACATGTCGACGGCGGCCGGCTCAAAGTAACCGGCGATTTTGTCCAGGCCGATATAAATTAGATCCCGGGCGATCTCACGCACCCGGCCAGAGTCGGCGATCAGGTAGAAAGGCCGGTCGTAGTCCAGCAGCCAGCCGGCCCAGTTGGCAAAGGAACCATCGTGGGGAATGTTGAGCGTGCCAGGGACGTGCAGCGAGGCGAAGGCGCCCGCGGAGCGAGTATCGACCACGACCGCGCCGCCATCGAGCAGCTTCTTGAGCCGGTTGTAGGGCAGATGCTCCGGCGCGGGCAGACCGTGCAGAATGGCCGGCCCCTCCTTGTTGATCTTCTTCATCATGGCAAAATATTTGGGCGCTTCCGGCTGGCCAGCCAGCAGCGCCTCGACGAAGGCAGCCTCGTCGTCGTAACCCAGCGCCCAGTTGAACAGCTTTTCGTAACCAACAGTGCTGGAGGGCACCGCGCCCAGCGACTTGCCGCAGGCGCTGCCGGCGCCGTGGGCCGGCCAAAGCTGGAGGTAGTCGGGCAGGGTTTTGA
>CAYZHI010000195.1:0-6885 GCA_964477335.1 uncultured Caldilineaceae bacterium
AATAAAATAACTGCCGTCTTTGGGGCACTTGAAGCGATATTCTACTTCTTTGATCAAGTCGAGCCATGTCGTTGCCTCCCTTGAAAATACCCCTCCCCTGGCCCCCGCGTGCGCGCCGATTCGGGGGAGGGGTGGGGGTCATAAATTTTCATTCTCGTTGTTGTCCCATTAGGACTGTCCGGCTCTTCTGTATAAATCTATCTCATCGTGGTTTTAACGTGCGATTCTTCGTAACTATGCGGACCCGTTTGATCGACCAGCGGGCTGAGCGCCTTTAAAACTGGATCAAAGTGGGGATGGGCCTGTTTGTACACCTGCTCATTGAGCGTGTGATAGAATTTGGTATTTTCCAGATTCGGGCTGATCTCATCACCTGAACGGACCATTTTTTGAATCGCTTCTTCATATGAACCGAAAACGCCGGCCGCCATTCCAGCGTTGATGGCGCAGCCTACGGCCGCCGAGTTGTTCATTTGGCTGCGCCAGGCCGGGACGCCGAAGACATCGGCGAAGATTTGCCTGAACAAGGCGCTGTTGGCCCCGCCGCCGGAAATGATCAGCTTTTGCAGCGGCGCCCCCAACTCTTGCATCATCTTGTCCACGTGATTTTTCATGGTAAAGGCGATGCCTTCCAAGATAGACCGATACACGTGGGCGCGAGTATGGCGGCCGTCGAAACCGAAGATAACGCCTTTGCGAAATATCGCTTCGACCGGAGGCGCCCAGTCGTGAATTGTCACCAATCCTTCACAGCCGGCGGGAATTTTTTCCGCTTCCCGGTCGAATAACGCTTCAACCGGAACTCCTTTTTTTTCGGCTTCAACAATGACCTCGGCGCCGAACTGCTCACAGAACCAGCTAATGGTCCACATGCCCCGGCGAACCCCCATACATTCGTACAAATAACGTCCGGGAACCGAAGCCTGAAAGGGCCAGAAATTTTGGGCATTCTTGACGTTTTCATGGCCATGCACGATGGCCCCGATATAGGTGCCCAGAGATATCAGCGCCGTGCCAGCCTCGAGTGTGCCCGCGCCCAACGCTTCCACGGCTTTGTCATGGGCGGTGGCAACAACCGGCAGGCCGGCCGGTACACCGGTCAATTCGGCCACTTTTGGCGTGATATAACCAAGGACATCACCCGGTTTCACGACATCAAAGAGCATTGCCCGAGTAACATTGCAACGCTCAAAAAGGGCCGGGTCCGTACTCCAGTCGAACGTATCGTTGTCCATAGGCCACCAGCCGATGTAATTGGCGCAGGTATCCTTGAATTCAGCCGTCAGGCGATGGGTCAGATAGCCCGAGGTGGTGGTAACAAAGCTAACATCGCCGTAGGCTTCGATATATTCGTAAGGTGAATTCAGGCGCTTGTCGATCCAATTGATGACCGGATAGGCCAGCTCGCCATTTTCCTTGAGCAGAACCCGGCAGCAGCGGATGCCGCACAGCCCTATGGCCAGGATATCATGGACATTGCCACGTATCTCTTGCTTAAACCGTTTCATCACTAAACTCAGGGCTATCTTCAGCGCGTCCCACAGGTCGTCATCAGGATGCTCGGCCAGTTGCGGCGCGGGGATATTCATTTTACGGAGTTGGTGACGGCTGTCGCACACAATGTTGCCGTCCAAGTCGAAAATCACAACTTTGGCGCTCTGGGTGCCGACATCCACACCCATCAAATACTTTTGGTTCATAGGTTCAAAACTCCTGATCCCGTTATGTATTTTCAATTAAAGACCACATCGATCAATCCAGCATCGTGCCGGGATTCCACAAGCCTGCCGGATCGAGTTGTTGCTTCAATTGGCGAATTGCCGCCAGGCGCGGCGGCAATTCCCCTGGTTTGAACAACTGCTTCTTGAGTTTACCCACCCCGTGCTCGGTCACGACACTGCCGCCTTTCGTCCGAATTTCAGCAGCCCAGCGCCGCGTCAGTTCCAGCCCGGCGCGATATTGGGTATAGTTTTGCGGCAATATATTCACATGGAGATGGGCCTCGGCGGCATGGCCGAAAATGGCGGCGTTCAGCCCGGAACGGTGCAAATCCATTTGATACATCTTGAGCGTCTCAGCAAAAGAGGCCCCGCCAGGCCGCATGTCCGTGCCGAGTTTGGTTATCCGGGGGTCGCCCTGCCGTGCTTCATCGATCACGGTATTGACCGACTCCGGCGCGGCGTGACGAAACAGGTGAAAACGCTCCAGTTCATCGATGCCGGCAAAAGCCCAGGTTGCGTCCGGGTCGCCGTCACAGGCTGTCGCAACTTCCATAAACCATTGAGCCAGCGCTTCAACCGGTTCTATACCACGGCCGTGGATTTCCGTATAGACCAACGTGTTAAAAATATCAGCCGGTAACGCCGGCCGGCTGTTGGTTGGCCTGAACCGCCGCATACATGCCAGCGTGGTTTGATCCATAAACTCTAACGATACAAGCGCGGCCTCCGGCGCTTGCGCTGGTCGTTGGCAGACAGCTTCAATAAAAGCCGCGGCCGGCGACTGATCCCGAAAAAAGAAAGCGATGCCCCACATCTCTGGCGGCAACGGTCGCAGGCTCAAGGTCAATTCGGTGATTACCCCCAGCACACCTTCACTGCCCAGGAAAAGATCAAACAGGTCGATGGCCGCTCCAGGCCCGGTTACGTCAGCTTCGGCGCCGCCAGATCGGGGAGAAATGGCCGGCGCAAAACGATCCTGACCCCGCGCCAGGGTGTGGATGTCGCCATTGGCATCGGCTATACGAATCTGGCTGATATAGCGACTGGCCGGGCCATAGTGGTGGGCGCAAATCCCCCGGGCGTTATTGGCGGCCATACCGCCGATCGAGGCTAATTTCTCGGTTGGGTCGGGCGGCCAAAAATGCCGGCCGGACCGTTGGTAGGCTGCAAGCGCCGCCAGCGCATTTTTATCCCAATCACTGGCGGCAAAATGGCCGTGGTAGAGCTGGCGATTCAGTTCAGCTAAGGTCAGTCCGGGCTGAACCCGAATTGAGAAGGCCCCGGCCTCGTCCTGGCATAGCCCGATAATGTTGTTCAGAGCCGAAAGATTAAGGATATGGCCGCCAGCCGGGACCGCGCCGCCGGTAACGCCGGTCCGGCTGCCCTGCACCGTCATCGGCGTTTGCTGGCGCGACAATGTGCTGACAATCTGCTGAACCTCAACTTCGCTCGTGGGGAAGGAGATGCTTTCGGCTTGACCCGCCATGCGGGATTCATCGCTTAAATAGCTGAGATGCCGATCTGTCAAGGGTTGGATAGTACAACTCATAACCTGGATTTACTTTCTAGCAGCTTGCCGGAGAAAGACTTCGGAAGTTTCATTAGTGCCAAAATCACCTGTTAAAACTTCCGAAGTCTGGCAAAATTATCCTCTCCGACAGACTGCTAGGTGATCGGCGCTTCAAAAGTGCCGGCCACCTGAACGGTTACCTTTCTGGCCCGAGGGCCTGGTCAGGCTGCCTGTCACTCTTGACCAATCGTTCCAATTCTCCTAGCACCGCAAACAGATCCTCCACGATACCGACATCCGCAATATCAAAAATAGGGGCGTTGCGATCGGTGTTGATGGCTACGATAAATTCACTGTGACCAATGCCGGCGCTGAAGGCGCTCGCCCCGGAGACGCCCGCAGCAATACAAACTGCCGGCGACACGCTCACCCCCGATACGCCGATGAGCCGGTTCATATCTACCCAGCCATTCATAACGGCGGAACGGCTGGCGCCGAGCGCCGCGCCCAGAGAAGCAGCGATGCCTTGTAAGACAGCTATGTTTTCCTTGCTACCTGCGCCATAGCCCACCGCCAGTACAACCTCGGCCTGTTCAAGACCCGTCACTGCGCTATCTGGAAAAATCTCAAACTCCTTGGCCCAGGCGCTTGGCGGTTGATCGAGCGACGTTTGGTTGCCGGCAGAAGGCTCAGTCTTTACGAATTCGGCGGGACGGCAGGGGACTTTGGCCGCAGACAAACAGTACGGTTTGAGCATCAGCCTGAAGCGCGCCCTCAGGTTATTGCCGTAAGCCATTCTATCCACGGTCACGGTTTGAGGCTCAACGGCCAGCCGTTCAACCTTAAGGCAGGAGCTGCCGTTCAACCGATAGGCCAGGCGTGTGGCCAGTTCGGCGCCCAGATCGTCGCTGGGGAACAGCAGCAGATCAACCGGCCGGCGGTGATAAAGTTGTTCCAGGAGCGCCAGGGTCGATTCAGGCGAATGTGGATTTTCAACCGCAATCAGTTCAAGGCCTGACACCAGGCCGGACATATCGGGAATGAATTCAGGCGGCTGGGCCTGATAGAACAGCCATAGCTCAACCTGCGTCAATTCCGGCGTCGAACCGGACAGCAGCGCCTTGATTTCGCCGGCCTGCCGGAGGATAACTGGCGCGTCGGCGAAGAGAACAACCACAGTTTTCATGGTCTCAGCCGCTCTCTCAGATACAAATCAAAAAGGCGCCGCGCTTTTTCGCGGCCATCCCCGCCTTCAAGCCAGGTACAGCTTCGGCCTTGCCGCCGGCGTTCCAGGTTGACCAGGACCTTATCAAGGCCAATCAGCCGGTCGGACTCAAAACCCAAATCACGGCAAGGAATCACGGCAATCTGCTTTTGGGCCGCCCCCAATTTTTGTTTTAGGGTCGGTACGCGCAAATACGGGGAGTGAGGCGTGTTGCCGATCACCAATACAACCGGCGGCGTTACGGTTTGCACCAGCGTGGCGCCTTCCAGCCGGCTGGTTATCTTGAGCCGACCGGCGGCGTTGGCCACAGCCACGTCGATAACCTCCCTGATACAGGGCCAGCCCAACCGCTCCGCGACCAGAAAGCCGGTCTGGCCATTGTCGCCTTCAGCGCCTTGCCGGCCCAAGAAAAGCAGTTGCTGGCGGCCGATCTGCCTGACATACGCTGAAATCAAATCGGCAATAGCCAAAGGGTTAAATCTGAGATCAAGCTGCCGGTCACAATAAATTCGCACGGTCTTGTCGTACTGAACGGCGAACAGGTGTTTCAGAAAACGATCGGACTGCTCATCATCAATGGTCAGCGCGGTCAGTTCAACCGGCTCCTCCATACTTTTTGTCTGTTCTGCCAGCTTTAACGCCAGCTCCAGCGCGCTTTCGTCAAAGCAGTTGAAGCCTTGTTTGGCGAAACGGACATCGACCGAATAACCATCGCCCACCCGCCAGTCTTGTTCAGTCAGCATCCTGAATTCCGGGATGGTTTTGAAACAGACCGCTATTCTCATTATTCCACCGGGAAAATGGTACCGGTGTTCATGATGCCGTTTGGATCGAACACTTCTTTAAGCGATTTGAGGATGTAATAGGCTGAGCCGTGCTCTTGCCTGGTCCAGGCGGTGCGGTGTTTACCAATGCCGTGGTGGTGGACCATGGAGCCGCCGGCCTTTAAGGCTTCCTCAACGATGATGGCGTTAATCGGCACGTGGTACTTATGGATTTCTTCATCCGGTTGGCAATCCACCACGTTGTAGTCGTACACAAAGTACATATTGGTGCCGGTCTGGTAGCTATGCGATGAGTGCCCCCCTAGCAGAGTTAAATCATCCGCATGCGGAAATTCTTCCCGCACGCGCCGAATGGCGTTTTCGTAAATCGTGTGGATGCAGTCCCAGTTGCCGGAGACTTCCGTGGTGAAACCCATATTACGCGTTTTACGAATAAATTCGCGTTCCGCGGCAATTTTCTCCGGCCCCCAATTTAAATGATTGAACCAGTTCTCGATAATTCGGGGGTCAATCGGCGTGCCCTCATCATACCCGGCCATAATCTCTTCGATGCCCTCGGCCGTGGCCTGGGCGATTTTGGCCGGGCCTTCAGCCATAAAGATCAACACGCACTTGCCCGCAGCAAACTGGTCGAAGCCGTGCTGAGCGCCATCTTCCGGGTCATACAGGCGGGCAATGGAGGGCCGGTAGCCCGTCGTCATCACTGCCCGCAATATTTCAAAACCGGTCTTCATACTGTCAAGGGCATAGCCATAGAAGCGGTTGTTTTCAGGCTCGTATTTATAAATTTTTAGAGTAACTTCGGTGATAAAGCAGAGGGCGCCTTCACTGCCAATGATCACATGGCGAATATCCGGGCCGCAGGCGCGCCGGGGCACATTTTTAATGCGGGTAATCTGCCCGTTTGGAAAGACCGCTTCCAGCCCCACCACCATATCTTCAATACCGCCGTACAGTGTTGAAAACTGGCCAATGCTTCGCGTTGCCACCAGACCGCCCAGTTGGGCCAACGGTTTGGATTGCGGGGAATGGCCGGTGGTATAACCTTGCTGGCGCAGCCGGTTTTCCAACAGTTCCAGGTTAACGCCACATTGCGCCGTAGCCAGCATGTTGTAGGTATCGATCTTGATGATTTGATTCATTGCGGAACCATCGAGGACAACAGAGTTTTCAACAATCGTTTCCAGGCCGCCTTCTGTCGCTGATCCACCGGTACGGGGCACGCAATTGATTTTGTTTTCGTTCAGAAACTGCAAAATCCTTGAGGCTTCCCGAGTATCGGCCAGCTTAACCACCGCCGCCGGTATGGGCAGGGTATAAACGCCAAAGATGCTTTCAAACTTTCTAAAGCGGTCGTGGCTATGTTCTTTGAGGACTTGCTCGTCCGTGATCACCCGATTTGGATCGACGATTTTTTTCAAGTTATCGACAATCGCGTCTCTTGTTAAGGTCATGATGTTTCCTTCTTTAAAAAGATATGGCTCTTTTGGATTTCATGGGGTAATGAGGTCAAATCCGTAAAACGTGAAACGTAAATTCACGCATTACGTTTTACGTTTTACGATGTCAACCTCCTGAAATCCGATTAAGATATTTTGCCGGGTCAACGCACCAAATAACCGCCGTCAACTACCAGGATATGGC
>CAYZHI010000196.1:0-6813 GCA_964477335.1 uncultured Caldilineaceae bacterium
AGTTTGAGCAGCCCGGCCGCCAGGTCCACTGGCCAAGCCGGTGAAGTGCGTGATTTGATCATCATCGGTTCCGGTCCGGCCGGTTTATCGGCGGCCCTGTATGCGGCGCGGGCAAATTTAAAGCCGCTGGTGATCACCGGCAACGAGATTGGCGGCCAAATTGGCACCACCAGCGAAGTGGAAAATTATCCCGGTTTCACCGGCGAAACTGGCCCGGAACTGGTCGAAGTGTTGCAGGAGCAGGCCAATCGCTTTGGCACCGAAACTAAATTTGATTATATTACGGAAGTTGATCTGAGCCGACGGCCCTTCAAATTGGTTGGCTCTGACGGGGAGTATTACGCCCGGAGCCTGATCATCACTACCGGCGCCTCCTTCCGCAAATTGGGCGTGCCGGGTGAAGCCGAGCTTACCGGCCGCGGCGTTAGTTACTGCGCCACCTGTGACGGTTTCTTCTTCCGCGATAAAGAGATCGTGGTGATTGGCGGCGGCGATAGCGCCCTGGAAGAGGCCATCTTCTTGACCAAGTTCGCCCGAAAAGTCACCATTATTCACCGCCGCGACGAGCTGCGCGCCGGTTACGCTCTGGAAAGCCGGGCCCGCAACAATGACAAAATCGATTTCATCTGGGATACGGTGGTGACCAAAATTAACGGCGAGGATAAAGTTACCAGCATCGACTTGAAAAATGTCAAAACCGGCCAAAGCTGGACGTTCCCCACAGACGGCGTGTTCATCGCCATTGGCCACATTCCCAACTCCGGCCTGTTCAAAGGCCAACTTGACATCGACGAACAGGGCTATCTGATCACCGACAAATACTATCGTACCAAAGTCGAGGGCGTTTGGGCGGCCGGTGAAATTGCTGATCCCGTTTTCAGGCAAGCCATCGTCTCATCCGGGATGGGCGCGGCCGCGGCCATTGCCGCCGAACGCTGGCTGTCTG
Source organism: uncultured Caldilineaceae bacterium (assembly GCA_964477335.1). GTDB lineage: Bacteria > Chloroflexota > Anaerolineae > 4572-78 > J111 > CAYNLK01. Next base: position 947 of record CAYZHI010000196.1, read on the forward strand.
AACAAGAAGGCGAGCCGGCTCCGGCGGCGGTAGCGGCTTAAGAACGTCTCGCCGGCGGGCGATTGCCGTGATGCTGAAATCGGCAGTTTTTTTGGCCTGGCTGGCTCAAAACTCCAAATAGCCCAGTTCCAGGAGCCACCGCCGGATTTCCTGGCTATTTTGCGGGGGGATCACGATGGCCGTGGGGCCGATGACCTCACCGAGAAGCGGTCCCAGTTCGGGATGGTCACACAACTCGGCCAGCAGCGTTTCGTCAGCCAGGCGCAATAATGTCACCGTTTCAATTTTGGCCGTACTGCGGCGGGCGCCCCAACCGCGCAGAGTTTCGACAACCTTGAGCGGCGTCCGGTTATGGGTGGCCCGGGCCAAAAAAGCCACCATCTGGTCGGCGGTAACGCCGTTGCGCATAGCCCGCCCCACACTGGCCTGGGTAATGTGGTAGGTCGGCCGCTCTTTTTGACTCCCTGCAAATTCGGCAAAGCGAGCCAGTTGAAAACGATCGTACAAACTGGCTTGCGGCGGAACATAAACCGTGAAATTCTGGTCGATTTGCAGGAATTGGGGCTTGTGATCCGCCGGGGGGCTGATCGGTTCGTCTTTCAGGAAGGCCGCCCCTGCTGATGTGAGCCGAAAACTAGTCGGCCCACTTGTTTCACCGGGTAGGCCCACCTCGGTTACGCCCAACCACAGCAGCGGCTGAGTCACCAGATAGCGGATCAGGGCGCCTTCCACTTGGTCCCACCGGTCAAACCCCATCAGCGACTGCCCTTGCTCATCCTGAATGTACCAGCTCTCATAGTCGCCATCCGGCCGCTGAAAATCAGGATCGACTCGTTTCACCGTGGCCACAAAATCGGCCAGGGCGTACCAGTTGTCCGGCGTAGCCTCCAGGTGGGCCAGGTATGCCAGGATTTTGGCGCGGGCCAGCAGCGGGCTGTTTTCCCAGCCGGTGGGCTGAGGCACCAGCCCGGGCACATGCCACAAATCATTCCAGGTGGGGTCGGCCCGCCAACTGTTTTGCAGCAGCCGCGTTTGCTGTTCGGGCTGACTCTGGAGCCAACTTCGGGTGGGGTCACGGTCCGGTTTGAGCCGGCCGTGACTGACCTGCACCAACCCGGCCCGCCGGGCCAGGTGCAGCAGAAATTCCAGCTCGAGCTGCCGGTTGGCGCTCGGCCAGACTGGCGGCAGTAACCGCTCGACCAGGGCGACCTTGTCTTTGGCCGTTAAATCGGTTTTTTGGTGCAACCGGATGGGCGTAATTTGGAGATACACTAACAGGTTGAAGAGATTTTCCCGTAGCCGTCCGGCCCCGCTGGCGACGAGCGGAGGCTGGGGCGCCAGGGCCACCTGCAGGGTTAGTACTGGCGACGGCTCGGCGAGGGTAGCCGGGCGGCCGGGCAGCGCTTCGGCCAGCAACGGCAGCAGATCATCGGGAATGTAGATGAACTCCACCCCCCCCTGCTTGGTCAATTGAAAACCTTTGAAGATGAAACCCTTGTACCATAGACGCTCAGCCGGGTTCACCGGCTGCTGCCACGGTTTCTCGCGTAGCAAGCGGGCCGGACCCATCGGCCGAACCGGTCCATACTGGCGCATAAAGCGGGCTCGTTCCAGCCGTCCACCCTGTTCCACCAGCTGGCGCAGCGCTTCGTGTTCCTGCTCCCCCAGCTCAGCCAGGGCAATGGCCAGGCCGGCCGGAGCCAGCAGCGCCTCGGCCAGCAATTCAACTGCCTCGCTTTGCCGTAAAGTTTCCAGCGCTACGCCCCGGCAGGCGGCTACCGCTTGCAGGAGGGCCAGATCATAATCGATGAGCGATTGGCGTAGAGTTTTCACGAGGATATTATAATCGCAAGCGGTTGAGTATGTCCAGTACGATTTTTGAGTTGCCGGTTGCAACTTCCTGGAGCAAAAAGCGTAATGAATATAGCGGGTTGGCCAGCCGCCACGCGCCGGCTGTCCGGAAATCGCTCACAGTTTTCCTGGCAAAGGTTGCCCGCAGGTTGCGACCAGTCGAGCGTGGCTCAATAGTAGTAATATCGCTCAGTATAGATGAGCGATATCAATTGCTAGAATCAATAGTTGCGTCTATAATTTCGGGATAGTAGTTGGTTCTGTGGAAGGAGATAATTATGCCGACTCAAAAGCCGGTACGCTCAGATAGAGGGGCTGCTTTTACTTTTGAAATGCTCAAGCAGTTTCGTTTGGTGTGGCTGTTACTCAAAGATGGCCGAGTTTCATTTTTGACAAAGCTGATTTTGCCGTTATCGCTGTTGTACTTGATTTCCCCGATCGATATTATTCCTGCGGCTCTCTTCCCAATCTTCGGCGGGCTGGATGATTTGGGGGTAATCCTGTTAGGCATGGCCCTGTTTGTCAAAATGGCGCCCTCGCATATCGTGCAGAGTTACCAAAACGAGTTAGAGTATGGCGACCTGTACAACGATGACCAGACCATCGATACAACTTACCGCATGATTGACGAGGAGTAGTTAGTTGATGATGAATAATCAAGCTCCTTTGCAACCCCCCCAGGCCGTGACGCAGAGCCTGGATATCTCAGCGGCAACCCTCCGCCGTTGGTCTGATGAGTTCGCCGATTATCTTTCGCCTGAGGCCAATCCGGCAGGTAAAGGGCATCGCCGGTATACCGCTGCAGACATCGAGACTCTGCGTTCGATTAAAGAATTGATGAACCAGGGGTTGACTTACGAGCAGGTTTGGCAACAGCTCTCCCTGCGAGAAGCGGTGTCTGGGGAAGAGGTTGTTCCCGGTCAATTTCGGCTCGATGAGCCGGAAATCCAAAGGTTTAAGCCAGCAGCAGGGCGGTTTGATCCGGTCGAAGCGAACCCGGACGAAGAACGGAGCCTGATTGCTTCAAATGGTAATGAGTCCCTGGCCATCGCCTTTTTGACCAATACGCTGGCTACATTGTCTGACACTCAGCAGAGCATTCTCAATAGCCAGGCGGCTAATCGGGAGTTGTTGGGAGTCTTGATTCAGGACAATTTTAATCTCAAAGAGGAGAACAATCGGTTGCGGGAGCGGGTACTGGAGATTGAGCGCTCGCTGGCCCAGCTACACCGGGACGAGGAATGGCGGCGAGAGGCGCTGCGGCAGGAATTAGATGCCAAGATTAGCCTGGCCCAACAAAACGCCGCCGAAGCGATCAGAACGGCCCAGTCGATTGAGCTGCCGGAGATCAAGGCTATCAAAGGTAAATCGGGCTGCTTGGGGGCTTTATTGGGCGGCAGCGATACCCAGATTGTGGCGGTGCCGCGCAAACGCAAGCCTGAGACTCGCCCGGCTACAACCAGCGCGCCGGCGGCGACCCGGTCGCAGTATGGCCCGGCGCCTGGCCAGGCTCCGCCGGCTCACCCAAAGCCCACGGCTCCCCCGGAATGAGCAAAAGAAAACCACTGGTTTGGGCCAGTGGTTTTTTATTATCGTGGCGCGGTTGTCCGGCCAGAGGTTGGCCGGCGCTTTGGCCCTGGCGGTCCTCTTTTACTTACGGGAGGCCCAGAAATCGATCACAAATACCAGGGCAAAGCCAACGAGGGCTAAAATCACAGCCAGAGTAACTTCGCTGGTCCAGGCCTCGGGCAAGACGTTGTTCAATTGAAGTGGAACCGGCTGGCCATGGCCGTCAACGCCATATTCAACCACCCCTTGCCAGGGCCAGATTTTTCGCAGTGAGCCAATCATCAACCCGATCAGCGCAGCAACGGTAACATCGTGGTAGCGTTTAAAGAGCCAGCCCAAGAATTGAGCAAAGGAGATAATGCCAAAAGCGAAAGGGCATTCTACCAGCGGATAGCACGGGGTGCAAATGGGCAAGATAGGGCCGCCCGCTACTACCTTGACTCTGTTTATGGCACGTGGTATAGTTTGTGATGATAAGTATTAAGTAACTGAGGTAGCGAAAACATATGAAATGGTCACGGGCGTTATATGTGGTATTGATTTTAGTCGTACTGGTCTTTTTTTATGGCCTGTTTGTGGTAAGAAGTGACTCGGCAGAGGTGGTCGATATTTCCAGAGTTGCTGAATTGGCCAATAACGGTGAAATCGAATCGATCACTGTTGATCAAGATCAACTGACGGTAACCTTAGATGATGATACACAGGTGACCGCCTACAAAGAACCCGATGTAGGGATCACCGAAACCCTCAAGACGATGGGGGTCAGTGACGATCAAGTAGCCAGCATTACGATAACAGTGGCCCCCCGCAGCGCCTGGGAAGGCTGGCTTACTATCCTGGGGACGCTGCTGCCGCTGATCCTGATTGGTGGGTTCTTCTTTTTCATTCTGCGCCAGGCCCAAGGGGCCGGCAACCAGGCGCTCAGCTTTGGCAAGAGTCGAGCCCGTATGTTTACCGGCGATAAACCCACGGTTACGTTTGACGATGTGGCCGGGGTTGACGAGGCCAAGCAGGAATTGGCCGAAATCGTTGAGTTTTTGCGTGAGCCGGAAAAATTCATCTCGCTGGGGGCTCGTATTCCCAAAGGGGTGTTGATGGTTGGGCCGCCGGGTTGCGGCAAAACGCTGACGGCCAAAGCTATCTCCGGTGAGGCTGGCGTGCCCTTTTTCAGTATCTCCGGTTCTGAGTTTGTAGAAATGTTTGTCGGCGTTGGGGCCAGCCGGGTGCGGGATTTGTTTGACCAGGCCAAGCGCAACAGCCCCTGCATTATTTTTATGGACGAAATCGATGCTGTCGGCCGGCATCGGGGCGCCGGTTTGGGCGGCAGCCACGATGAACGGGAGCAAACGCTCAATCAGATTTTGGTCGAGATGGATGGCTTTGATACCGATACCAACGTCATCGTCGTTGCCGCCACTAACCGGCCGGACATTCTGGACCCGGCGCTATTGCGCCCCGGTCGTTTTGACCGCCGGGTGATTCTTGATCGACCCGACGTGAAGGGCCGGGAGCAGATTCTGGGAATTCACGCTAAAGGTAAACCGCTGGCCCGGGATGTTGACCTTAACATTATTGCTAAACAGACCCCCGGTTTTGTCGGCGCCGATATCGAGAATCTGGTCAATGAAGCCGCCATTCTGACTGCCCGGCGCAACAAGAAGCAGATCGGTATGCGTGAATTTCAGGAAGCTATCGAAAAGACTCTTCTGGGGCCGGAACGTAAAAGCCGGATTATCCCTGAGAAAGAGCGCCGCATTATTGCCCATCACGAGGCCGGTCACGCCCTGGTAAGGCGGATGATTCCTGAATGTGAACCGGTGCAGAAAGTGAGTATTGTTTCGCGGGGTATGGCCGGCGGCTACGTGTTGCATCTGGGCGACGACAAAATGTTACATAATCAGAGTAAATTTGAAGCGGACATGGCGGCGACGATGGGCGGCCGCGCCGCTGAAGAGCTGATATTTAACCAGGTCACTACCGGCGCCAGCAGTGACCTGGAACAGGCCACCCGCATGGCCCGGGCCATGGTCACTCAATATGGTATGAGTGAGAAGCTGGGGCCGCTGATTTTTGGCGAGAAAGATGAGTTGGTCTTTCTGGGTAAAGAAATTGGCGAGCAGCGCAACTACAGTGAACAGATCGCCCGCCAAATTGATGAGGAGGTCCGCCGAATTGTCGAAAAGGCCTACAATCGGGCCCTGCAAATCATTCACCAGAACCGAGCCAAGCTTGAAGAAATTGCCGAGCGTTTGTTAAAGGAGGAAACGTTGGACGCTCAAAGTTTTGAGGCCATCTTTGCCGTTTAAAGCTGATTCATTACAGCGTGAATAGTTTAATTGTGACCCCCTAACTTAGCCTCAGGGTTAAAAAACAGTGTTCATTCTAGGATCATGGGTGCGTCCAAAATTTTTGGAAAGCACAGGGGGGAATTGGGGGGTCACCCCCCA
>CAYZHI010000197.1:0-6793 GCA_964477335.1 uncultured Caldilineaceae bacterium
GTTTTAATACCTTAACCAAAGGGGACATTGCCCGCCGCCGCGGCCGGCGGCGCCGGCGCGGCCGCCTGAGCCGGGGCAGACTCTTGGGCCTGGGCAACCTGAGCCGGTTCTGGTATTGGGGTAGGTTCCGGCGTTGGCGAGGCTTCGGGGGTGGGAGTCGGCAAGGGGGTCGGCGTGGGCACCGGGGTGGGCGTGGCTACCAGCAAGGCGACGCTGCCGCGTGGCACAGCCACTGCGCTGTCGCCGCTGGATGAAATCGCCGCGGCCACCTCGTAAGAGCCGCCGGCTTCGGGCGCGGTCCAGCGGTAGGTCGGCTGGCTCAAATCAACGATTTCCTCGGCAATGACGCCGCCATCCTGATTTTTCACCTGCCACACCACCGAATATTGGCTCTCGACCGGCGGGATGACCAGATCGAGAAACTTGCGAATAACTGACCAAATCTGGGCGTCGTTGGTATCGCTCAGCAGATTTTGAACGGCAACGCCGCGCAAATTGTACTGGGCCACAAATTGCAACTTACGGGCAATACTGGCGGCGTTTTCCAGGTAAACCGTGTGCTGCAAATTGTTGCTATCCAGGTAGGCAAACCAGTAGGTGCCGCTGGGCGCGTCAAACTGGATGCCGGTGGACGCCTGCAAACCGGCCAGGGTAAAATCAACTTCCTGACCGGGACCGACAATATTCTCCCCACCCACAATCGCCACCGCGCCGATAGGTTCCAGCGCTTGCTGATAGGTGATGTGCCTGGTAATGCCGTTGACTTGTTCGGCGCTAAAGGTAGATAGGAGCAGTTGAATTTTGTAGCGATTGACCTGGCCGACCGCCCAATCGAGCATTGCTTCCATTTGACCACCCGGAGCGTAGGCTTTGGGGTCGGGCGAGGTAGGCACTTTGACCACATCGGCAATCCGGCCAAGCGCCTGCCAGTTGTAGGCTCCGGTTTCCCACGTATCGGCCGAAACTTGCAGCGGCAGCTCAACCCGCACCGACAACTGCTTGTTCGACGGCAGCTCCGCCCGCAGTTGCTGCACAAACGAGGTGAACTCGCGCTGCAAATCGGGATTAATGCCGCGATAATCAATATCGATGCCCTGGTAAGCATTACGCTGAACCAGGTCAACAATCGTCTGGATATGCCGCTGGCGAGCGTCGGGATCGATCAACAAATTGTCAATCAGGTCTGAACGGATCGAACCGTCATCAGTCCAGTTGCGAATAGTGGGGATAACTGAATAAGAGGCATTTTGAATTTCAGGCGGCAACTGGCCCGGGTCCCCCACAATTTGACCGTCGCTATCCAAGAAGAGACCCTGCGGATTTATCTCGACGAGCGAGTCCCTGACATTATCGGGAATAGGGTTATTGACGGCATAATCGGTTGATACGTTGGGATGAATAGCGTGAGTCTGCATCACCACAATCGATTCAGGCAGAAAATCCAGTTCAGACTCAATGGTATCGTCGGCCACAACTTTACGGTTGGGCAGCCACTCCCAGCTTTCGCCATTCCAGGAATAGAGATCGAGGGTACGGTAAGGCTCAGCCTCGTTAGGAATAGGCACGGTGAGGACGACCTGCTCGGGCATAGTCCCCTTCCGCTGAATCCGGTAATAGGGACTTTTCATAATCAGGTTGGGGGGGATGCTTTCGGCGGCAGTCAACAGCGTATTGCCGGCTGCCCCCTCCAGGAACAAGCTGCGCGGCACCGCCGTCAATTTGACCCGAAAGGAACGGGAGATACCTTCCGGGAGAAAGGTAATTTGAGTGCCATCCGGATCCTGGATGGCGCCCCCATCCCGGCCAATGCGCTCATAGCCAACGCTGAGCAGCCGATCAGCCAGAGAGATAGGGGGCAGGAGCAAGGCGCTCAACACCAGCAACGGAATGAGTACAAAGTTGACCACAACGCCGCCCAGGCGGCTCTCGACAATCAGTTCAAATGATTGAAATAGAGGGTTAACATTTTGTTTGGTCGACACGTTTTACTCGCTTCTCCTTTCCAACTAGAGGTAAAATTATCTTTTACCCCACCCTCAACAATCATTCTGGCCCAGCGGGCAAGCAGTAAACACCCCTCCGGGTTGGCCGTTCCCAAAATTGACCCCAACCCGGCTTCATTGAGTGGCAATTAAATGTGGCGGCGTAAGGAAGTGAAAAAAACAAAGTGAGGCATACTGCGCAGAATATTCAACTCGAAATTGATAATCACGATTTCCCTTGGCTTTTCCCTAAATCGCTTTAACCAGCTTATCAAACATCGACCAGTCAGGGACTCTCCCCATATCTGTACGATTCGGAAACAAGCGACTATTCTAACATAGGGGATACCCTTTGACAAAATCCGGCCCAATCGATGGGAGAAGCGCCGGATGGCAAATATTTTTCGCGGCGGCTTTAATTCAAGCGGACGACTAACAGTCGATCCAATCCCGCCAAATCTTTTTTTAGCTCAACTTCAGCGTTAACAAAATAACGTCTGGCAAGCTGATGGACCGGCAGGCCCTGGTTTGAACCAATTTCTAACAGGAGCGCCCCACCTGGCTTTAACTTCTTATCGACCTGAGACAGAAGTTGACGAATAATTGCCAACCCATCCCCCCCCCCGTCAAGGGCCAGTCGCGGCTCGTAAAGCTGCACCTCCGGCGCCGTCTGGCTCAATTCCAGGCGGCTGACATAAGGCGGGTTGCTTACAATCACATCTACCGGATGATCAATCGGCTGGAGCAGATTGCCTAAAAAAAAGGCGACCCGGCCGGCCACCTGGTGATGAACGGCATTTTGTCGAGCCAGCGCCAGCGCCTCAGCGGAGGTATCGCCGGCGACCACAACCGACCGGGGCAGATATTTGGCCAGCGTTACGGCAATACAGCCGCTGCCGGTCCCCACATCGACAATTTCTAAGCTGGCGTTGGCCGGATAAAGGGCCAGAACCGTTTCAACCAGCAACTCCGTTTCCGGGCGCGGAATAAGCACATGACGATTGACCAGGAACTCCAGCCCAAAAAACTCTTTGTGACCCACCAGGTAGGCCACCGGCTCCCGGCGCTCCCGGCGGCTGAGTAGTTCATTAAATCTGGCCAGCTCATCTGGCTGTAACACATAGTGGGGGTACATAAACAGCCAGCTTCGCTCCCGGCCCAGGGTATAGGCCAACAGAACCTCCGCATCCAGGCCGGGTGTTTCACAACCTGCCGCCGCCAGGCGCTGGCTGGCCATAATGAGAAGCTGGCTTACTTCGGCAGGCTCCACCCTATGTGCGCCCCTGTTCTACGCATTTTCGTAAGCTTCCAAGAACTCCGCTTTGGTAATATTGGCCTGGCTGCAAATTCGGCGTAGGGTGGAGCCTTTGTATCGTACGATGAGTGGGTATCGTCAAAGGCGTTTTGGTGCCATCAGCGTTTTCCCGTAGCATAGCGATATGATTACCCTCACGAACCAAACGGAACCCCAGATTTTCCAAAGCTTTGATGACTCTGGCTTTAGGGGCATCCACGGGAAACCTCGTCATTAGAGCCTGACCCCTGCTTCGGCTACAAATGCTTCCAAAACTGGCGACTCACCTTCAAATACCTCTTGGCCAAAGGTGTCAACATGGAATTTAATTGCAGAAGTCACATCTGCCAATGCTTCTTGGTACGTATCGCCCTCACCTACAACAACTCCCTTGATTCCCAATGGATAGGCTATGTAACCGTCCTGGTGCTTTTCTACAATAACTTTAAAGTTTTTCACAATATATCCTTTCCTAACCGAATCAAACTATACCGCAGCCAACTCTTTCAACTTCTCTTCCTGGTCAGCCTGGGACAACGCTTCGATGAACTCGTCGATTTCGCCGTTGAGGATACTTTCCAGCCGGTAACTGGTGTAGCCGATGCGGTGATCGGTGACACGGGTTTGGGGAAAGTTATAGGTGCGAATCTTCTCGCTCCGATCACCGCTGCCAACCTGCGAGCGCCGGGCCGCCCCAAGTTCGGCCTCCAGCCGCCGCTGTTCGATATCGTACAGCCTGGCCCGCAGAATATTAAAGGCTTTGGTCTTATTTTGCAGTTGGCTTTTCTCATCCTGGCAACTGACCACCAGGCCGGTCGGCAGGTGAGTCAGCCGCACCGCCGAGTCGGTGGTATTGACGCTTTGACCACCCGGCCCAGAGGAACGAAAGATGTCGATGCGAACCTCATTCGGGTCGATCTCGACTTCCACCTCGTCCATTTCGGGCAACACTGCCACGGTCGCCGTGGAGGTATGGATGCGCCCGCCGCTCTCAGTTTGGGGAATCCGCTGCACCCGGTGCACCCCACTTTCGTACTTGAGTTTTGAATAAGCCCCTTTACCGGTAACCTGGAAAATGATCTCTTTGAACCCCCCAATGCCGGACTCGTTGCGGCTCAGAATCGAGGTTTTCCAGCCTTGATTTTCGGCATAACGGGTGTAGATGCGGAACAGGTCGGCCGCAAACAGGCCGGCTTCATCGCCGCCGGCCCCGGCCCGAATCTCAACAATCACGTTCTTGTCATCATTGGGGTCCTGCGGCAGCAACATCTTTTGCAACTCTTCTTCAAGTTCTTCCTGTTGTTTTTTCAGGTTGGCCACCTCATCGCGGACCATCACCCGCATCTCATCGTCTGTTTCTTCGGCCAGCATCTCCTTTGCTTCATCCAGTTGGGTCAGCACCCCCCGGTAGCGATGGTAGGCAGCCACAATATCCTCAAGGTTGGCCTGTTCCTGGCCATATTTCATCAGCAATTCCGGTCTGCTCACCACATCCGGACTGCCCAGCAGCTCATTCAACTCCTCATATCGAGCCTCTAGCGCAGCTAACTTCTCTAACATATAAACTCCCTGACAATAATTTGACCCGCTCATGCACGGCTGCGCAAGCGGGCCTTGTTTCTGTGCTCAAACTTACATGATAGGTGAACTATTACAAATCGTCAAACCTGGCAGAGAGTTGAACGCAAGCTGGGTCAAATTGGTTATTGACCAGAACAACCCGGAATTGTATACTTTCAATAAACTTTCCAACCAGCCTAATGGCAGGATTTTATAGTGCTACCCCATAGGTAAGAATAATGACCAGCGCAATTAATTCAGGCCAATACACTATCCGGGCCGCCGATTTTGAGCCGGCTTATCTGGCTTTGCACCGCGCCGGCGAGTTGCAGCGTCGAGCTGAGGCCGCCCTGGCCAGCCTGGCCAAATGCCGGGTATGTCCGCGCAATTGCGGGGTCAACCGGTTGGCGGACAAGACCGCGACCTGCAAAAGCGGCCGTTTTGCGCAAGTCAGCAGCTACTTTCCCCATCTGGGCGAGGAAGATTGTCTGCGGGGCTGGCGCGGTAGCGGCACCATCTTCTTTGGGATGTGTAACCTGAGGTGCGTGTTTTGCCAGAATTTCGATATTAGCCAGGCCGAGCGGAGCCGGGAAGTCAGCCCCATCAGACTGGCGACGATGATGCTGGAGTTACAAAAAGCCGGCTGTCACAATATCAACTTTGTCACCCCGGAACATGTAGTGCCCCAGCTGTTGGAGGCGCTGGTTGTGGCTGCCGAGGCCGGCCTGCGCTTGCCGCTGGTTTATAACACCTCGGCGTATGACTCGCTGGAGAGCCTGCGCTGGCTAGACGGGGTGGTCGATATCTATATGCCGGATTTCAAACTGTGGGACCCTGATTTATGCCTGCGATATCTCAAAGCCAAAGATTATGCCGAGGCAGCCCGCCGCGCCATTAAGGAGATGCACCGGCAAGTGGGACTGCTCAAATTTGATGAGGACGGCCTGGCCAAACGAGGCGTTCTGGTGCGCCACCTGGTGATGCCTGGCTTGCTCGACGAAACTCGCCATATTCTCCAGTTCCTGGCGGAGGAAGTAGCCGCCGGCACCTACGTCAATGTGATGGGGCAATACCATCCGGCCGGGAAAGTTACCGCCCAAAAGTATAACGAGATAAATCGCCCACCCACCACCACCGAATATCGGACTGCGGTACAACTGGCTGAGCAAGCCGGCCTGCGGTTAGACCAGCGCCGGACCTTTGGCTGGTAGACCTGATAACCGACCCGAAAACAGAGCAGGTTTCTTGGTCAGGAGATTATTATGCAAGACGTATCCAAATCCAAAGCTCAACTCGCCGCTGAGTTGGCTCAACTCCGGCAGCGGGCCAAAATGTTTGAACAAATGTGCCACCAATTTATTGAAATGTCTAGCGATGGCATCGTGCTCGTTGATGAAGAGGGGCTGATTATCGAATGGAATCCGGGCCAAGAAAAAATAACCGGGCTAGAGCGAGCCGCCGTGATTGGTCAACCGGTCTGGGATGTTCAATGGCAAATGGTCCCTGAGCCGGCCAAAACTGGCGGCCGGCGCTCTCAAATTGAAGCCGGCTGGCGCGACTATTTCAGCACAGGTAAGGCGACCTGGCTAAACGAATTGCAGGAGATCACTATTCAGCGTCCTGACGGAACTCGCCGGGTCATTCAACAGTTGGCTTTCCCCATCGAAACCGACCGCGGTTTTATGGTGGGCAATATTATGCGCGATTTTACGGGGTACAAAGAGGCCGAAGCAGCGCTCAAAGCATCCCAGGACTACGCTCGAAATATCATCAACTGCTCACTGGATATGATCATTACCGTGGATATGGAGCGGCGCATTGTTGAGTTCAACCAGGCGGCTGAGAAAACCTTTGGTTATGGCCGGGCTGAAATCATCGGCAAACCCGTTGACCTGCTCTATGCCGACCCGCAGGAAGCGCCGCTGGTTCACCAGCAGATCGTTGAGCAGGGCCAATG
>CAYZHI010000198.1:0-6774 GCA_964477335.1 uncultured Caldilineaceae bacterium
CTGCTGGTTGGATTCACCAGCCCGAGCCGACCGCCGGACGAATCGCAGGTTCGTCGGGTCCGTGCGATTCTGGCCGGTTTGCCTTCATATGCTAGCGCCGCCGCCCGGCTCATCGAGGATGACGCCGAAGCACGAGAATACCGCTCGGTTCGCGGCGGAGAGTTTCGCGCAACGGGGCTTTATGTCGAAGACAATGGAGGATTCGTAGTCGAGTTGACGGACTCGAAGGACTCAAATGGCGTCTTTCGAGTGGAGTTTCGAAATGGCGCGCCGGTGAACTGGGGCTGGGACGATTGACGTGGCCTGGTGCCGGGACCACAAGCGTGCTCTCACCGGGTACGGAGCAGGCATCGCACGAGGCGTCGGCCGGCGCTACCGAAACCCATCGCCCCAGCGATGGGCGCCCGCTGCCGGGCCCGGCGGGTTCGGATCGGCGGGTCTGCACAGGCACTCCAACGAGGAGGCCTACCGCGCCGAAATCAGCGACTCCGCCAGTGCGACGATCCGTTCCGCGTGCCGGCGTTTGTCGGCGCGGCCTGGGCGCTGCCAGCCGCCGTCCGCGATCAGTATCTCAATGGTCGAGCGGGATGCTCCGATTGCGGCCGGGCGATTGAGCACAATCGCATCGAGCGACTTGCGCGCCAGCTTGGACTCGGCGTTCCGGCGTGCCGCGCGATCCTCGAGCGCGAAACCGATGACGCGCTGATCGGGCCGACGGTCGCGCGCCAGCGTCGCCAGCACATCGACCGTAGGCGCCAGCTCCAGGTTCAGCGGGCTGGTCGACTTCTTTCGCTTGTAACGGGCGGGTTCGCGCGGCGTGTAGTCGGCGACGGCGGCCGCCATGATCAGTACGTCGTTTCGCGGCCAGGCGTGCCGGCACGCCGCCAGCATGTCCGCCGCTGACACCACCGGCACCAGCCGAACCCGGTGCGCGGTCGCCGAGCCAACCCGTTTCGACCTCGGTTGGTCCGTGGCGCGCGGCAGAGCCGCCGTCACCGGGCCATGCACGAGTGTAACGCGGTGGCCGCGCTTCGCAGCATGCTCGGCGATCGCGATCCCCATGGCGCCGGAGGAGTCATTCGAGATGTAGCGCACCGGGTCGATGTATTCCCGCGTCGGGCCGGCGGTCACCAGAATACGCAGCGGACGGAGCGGCTGCGATCGTCCGGCGGCACGCCGCACTTCGGGCCGTGGCGGTGCTGCGCGGTCCGGCGCGCGCGACGCTGGCAGTGTGGATTTAGGTTCTGGCACGTGGCGGCCGAGTCAGTAGTTGCCGGCTGATGGCGTCAAAGATCTCGTCGGGTTCGCTCATCCGGCCGGGGCCGACGGCGCGGCAGGCCTGCCGGCCGGCCTCCGGACCAACGAAAAGGCATCCGTTTTCCTGAAGAAAACGCACATTTCGTTGAACGGCCGGATGGGACCACATGCGCACGTTCATCGCCGGGGCGAGCAGGACTGGGCAGTCGACGCCGAGCAACAGCGTGCTGACGAGGTCGTCGGCGATGCCGCCGGCGAGCTTGCCGAGGATATTGGCGGTGGCGGGCGCGACAACCACCAGATCGGAAACCTCGCCGAGCCGCAGGTGCGTAATTTCACCGGGGCCGGTTGGCTTCCATGGGTTGACGTGAACGGCGTTCCCGCTGAGGGCCCGAAACGTCGTGTGCCCGACGAAACGCTGGGCGCTGCGCGTCATCGCGACATGCACATCGCAGCCGGACTGTGCCAATCGCGACACGAGGAAGGCGGTCTTGTAGGCGGCGATGCCGCCGGTGACGCAGACCAGCAGGCGGTAGGAGTCCAGCGGAGGCATGTTGCTTTCGGCCGCGGCGGCAGCGCGGGCGCGGCAGAGCCGCGATCAGGGCGCCGGCGTGGGCGCGGAAAGGCCCGATGCTTCGTAGTCGATGCCGACTTTGCCCTGGACGATCTCCTCGATCACGATCTCCATCTCTGTCAGCCCGGCCGAGTCGACCAGCGGGCGGGCGCCTTGCAGCAGCTCCAGCCAGCGCTTCTGAATCAGGGCCGTCAGGCGGAACCGGCCGCCGACGCGATTGATCAAGGCATCGTCATTGAGTGCGTCAATCATCCCTTGGCCATCTCCCCGCGCACGATCCGCAGAATCCGGTCAATCGAGTCCTGAAGTATATCGTTGGTGATGAAGTGCTGGTAGACCCCCCCGGTGCGGGCGAAGGCGATTTCCCCATCCGCTTCCGCCAGCCGCTTGCGCTGAATCGCCTCCGACTCGGTCTGCCGGCCTTCCAGCCGGGCTTTCAGCGTTTCCATCGTGGGCGGCAGGATGAACACGCGGATCGACTCGGCGACCCGCCGGGCCACCTGCGCCCCGCCTTGAACATCGATCTCCATGATCATCACCGCGCCGGCGTTCAGGGCGTCGTCCACCGGGCCGCGGGGTGTGCCGTACCAGTTCCCGAGATACTGGGCGTGCTCCAGCAGCTCGTCGCGGGCCAGCATCTCATGAAAGCGCTCGGGTGCGACGAATTGGTACTCGCGGCCGTCGACTTCGTGCCCGCGGCGCGGACGCGTCGTCACCGAGCCCGACCAGCGCGCACCCGGAATCGCCGCGAGCAGGCCGTTGCAGATGGAAGTCTTGCCGGCGCCGGACGGGCCGCTGATTACCAGCAGCCGGCCCCGCGAAGGCTTGCGTTTCTCGACGGATTCGAGCATGGCGGCATTATCGGCCCGCAGACGCGCCGGTTCCAGCTACCGGACCAAGCGACCGCAGGCGAGCGGTCAGTGGCTGCGCAATGCCCGCAGCACGCGAACACGCTGGCGGGCGCGGCGGGTCCGCTCGACGTCGTGTGCGGCGGCGGCATCGTGGGCGGTTTTTTCCGCCTGGGCGATCGTCTCGGCGGTGATTTGATCGACCGGGATGGCCTGGTCGGTCAGCACGGTGACCGTGTCGTCGAGCACCTGGCCGAAACCACCTTCGATGAAGAACGCGCCGCTGCCGCTCGCGGAGCGATAGCGCAGCCGGCCCACGCCCAGTTCGCACACGATCGGTGCACGCTGGGGCAGGATTCCGATTTCGCCGTCGTGTGCGGGCAGAACGGCGCTATCGACGGCCTGCTCAAGCATCTTCTGCTCGGGCGTAATGACAACCAGATTGAAGGTCTTTCGCTTCGCCATAGAGCTGCTTTTGTAGCGGGCGGCGGGGCGGGTCGTCAACCGGGTCGGCGACGTTGGGGCCGGGTTGCGCCGCGGTGGTCAGCGTCCCTTGGCGAAAAACGCCTTGATGCTGTCGTAGATATCGTCCTTGGTGTTGACCCGCGACGATACCACGGTTTCGACGTCGCTGAGCTGCTCGCGCAGCACGTTGATGAAGTTGCCGCTGCCGTACGCGCTGGCCACCTGACAGTAGCCGAACTGGTTGCTGCGCGGCAGCAGCTCCTCGCGCAGGATGCGGCAGCACTCGCGCGAGTCGCTTTCCGAGGAGTTGTCGCCGTCGGAGAAGTGAAAGAGGTAGACATTCCACTCGTCGGGCGCGTAGTGCCGGTCGAGCAGTTCCCGGCAACAGCGGAAGGCGCTGGAAATCTTGGTGCCGCCGTCCTCGCGCAGGTGAAAAAACGTCTCGCGGTCGACCTCGGTCGCGTTCACGTCGTGGACGATGAAGCGGCTCTCGATGCCGTCGTAGTTCCGCCGTAGCCAGGCGTCGATCCAGAACGCCTCCAGCCGCACCAGCTCCTTCTGCTCGCTGCCCATCGAGCCGGAGACGTCCATCATGTAGACGATGGCGGCGTTGGAGAGCGGCTTCTTGATCGGCTTCCAGCTCCGGTACATGCGGTCGGAGCGCTCGAAGATGACGGTCGGGTTGGTCGGGTCATACACGCCCGACATGATCATTCGCCGCAGGGCGCGGCGGAAGGTGCGCTTGAAATGCCGCAGGGACTCCGGCCCGCTCTGGCGGATGCTGCTGTAGCGTTCCTTGATGGCGCTGATGTTGCGGCGGCCCTTGGGCTCGATGCGCGGAAGCTGGAGCTCCTCGCCGAGGATGTCGGCCAGCTCGTCGAGGGTGATGTCCACTTCGAGCAGGTGCTGGCCGGGTTCCTCGCCGCCGACGCCGGTGCGGCCATCCTGCTGGCCGACGGAATCGCCCGGCTTGGCATCGCCCTGGCCGACGCCGGAGTCGCTGTTGTCGCCGTAGCGGAAGTGCGGCAGGTCGATTCCGCGGACCGGGATGCTGACCAGGTGCTTGCCTTCCTTGCCGATCAGCTCGCCGCGCGTGAGGAACTTGCGCAGATCCTTGCGGATCCGTCCCTTGACGATCTGGCGGAAGCGCTGGTGGTCCTGGGCGATCTTCACGGGGTGCTCGCTGCCGGAGGCCCTCAGCTCCGCTGCTTGATGTCGCCGCGGGCGAAGATGCTGGCGACGTAATTCAACACGTCGGTGGCGCTGGTCTCGTTATAGCCGAAGAACTTGATCAGGCGCTGCTTGACCACGTCGATCTTCGCCTGGGTCTCGTCGTCGACCACGCCGCTGACCACGTTCTTGAGCTTGATCGTGTCGCGGCTGTCCTCGAACAGCTTGAGTTCGAGCGCCTTGTGCAGCCGCGCGTTGGTGTGGTATTCGAACTTCTTGCCGTCCAGCGACAGAGCTCCGATGTAGTTCATGATTTCCTGGCGGAAGTCGTCCTTGCGGCTGTCGGGGATGTCGATCTTCTCCTCGATGGCGCGCATCAGCCGCTCATCGGGGGCCTCCTCGCGGCCGGTGAACTTGTTGCGGACGCGCTCGCGCTGGGTGTAGGCGCGGACGTTCTCGATGTAGTTGGTGCAGAGCCGCTGGATGGCGTCCTCATCGGCCGAGATGGCCCGCTGCACCTCGGTCTTGAGCGTGTCCTCGTATTCCTCGCGCACCAGCGCCAGCAGCTCCTTGTAGCGCTTCTTCATCTCTTCGTCGGTGATCAGGCTGTGGTGATCAAGCCCGTTCTCCAGCTCATTCATCACCATGAACGGGTTGATGCAGCGATCCTGCTGGGTCTGCTCGCTGACCAGGCAGTTGCTGATCTTGTCCTGGATGTAGCGCGGGCTGATGCCGACCATGCCCTCGCGCGGGTGCTCCTCGCGCAGCTCCTTGACCGAGTCCTCGGTAAAGCCGGGGATGCTCTTGCCGTCGTACAGCTTGAGCTTCTGCATCAGCGTCAGGCCGGCCTTCTTGGGCTCCTCCAGCCGGGTCAGCACCGCCCACATGGCCGCCACGTCGATCGTGTGCGGGGCGATGTGGATGCCGCGGACCTTTTCCTTGCTGAAGTCCTTGCGGTAGATCTTGACCTCGTCGTTCAGGCGGATGTTGTAGGGCACGTCGATCTTGATCGTACGGTCGCGGAAGGCCTCCATCAGCTCGTTGCTCTGGAGCTTCTTGTATTCCGGCTCGTTGGTGTGCCCCAGCACGACCTCGTCGATGTGCGTCTGGGCGAACTTCTTGGGCTTGATCACGTGCTCCTGGCTGGCGCCCAGCAGGTCGTACAGGAACGCCACGTCGAGCTTCAGCACCTCGATGAATTCGCACAGGCCGCGGTTGGCGATGTTCAGCTCGCCGTCGAAATTGAACGCGCGCGGGTCCGAGTCGCTGCCGTATTGCGCGATCTTGCGGTAGTTGATGTCGCCGGTAAGCTCGGTCGAATCCTGGTTCTTTTCGTCCTTGGGCTGGAACGTGCCGATGCCGATGCGGTCCTTCTCGCTCAGCACGATGCGGCGCACCACGATGTGATCGAGCACCTTGCGCCAGTCGCCGTTGTAGCGCACCAGCAGATCCTCGAACATCCGCCGGCAGAATGGGTCGAGGTCGCCTTCGATGCGCACCTGGCGGTCCTCGGGCAGGTCGTCGTTGAGCTGCGCCAGAATCTCGCGCCGCGCCCGCCGCGGAATCAGCTTGATCGGCTCCTCGTGCATCGGGCAGGGGTGCATCTCGGTCTGGCCATTCTCGCCGACGATTTTCCACGCGAAGCTGTAGAGCGCCCCCTCGTCCAGTTGCGAGTAGTGCTCCAGCCCTTTCTTCAGCAACCGCGCGATCGTGCTCTTGCTGCTGCCCACCGGGCCGTGCAGCAGCAGGATGCGGCGGTCGGTCCCGTAGCCCTGGGCGGCCGACTTGAACGTGTCGACCAGCCGCATCAGCGGCCCGTCGAGCCCGAAAACCGCGTCGGCGCCGTTGTCGATCGGGTCGTCGAAGAACTTGTAATGCACGAAGTCATGCTTGAGCTGCGTGTAGCGCTCCGTCCCGAACGACAGGATCATGTCGTAAATGCGCTGGTAGGCATTGCGGGCGACCAGCGGGTTGGCCGTCGCCAGGTCGAGGTACTCGAAGAACGTGCCCTCCCAGTGCTGCTGGCGAAACCGGCCGCTGTCGAAATGCTTATCCACCACGCTGAGAATGCGTTCGCGCTTCGACATCCGTGTTGGCTCCGATAGCTGGAGGACGCGGCATCCGCCGCCGGCGCTCGCGGGACCTATCAACCGTTGCCCGGCGGCGCTGCGCCCGCCCCGGGGAGCGTATGGGCGCTCCACGCTGAATGCTAGATCGGCCGATAAGCCGAGTCAACGCAAGCGATCGCGCACTAGTGCTTTCCTATCGACAAGTTACAGCGCCGAATTCTCCCGGCATTGCAAGCCCTCGGACGGACGGCCGGCGCGCCGCTGGAGCGTCCGAATTACGGCGCCGCCGCGGAACCCACCGCCGGACTGCCACACTTCGGGCACCGCGCGCCCTCCACCGCGCCGGGGCGGATGAAGACGTTTTCGCACTCGCGGCAGCGCCACTCCGGCC